>CAZIIB010000581.1:0-3096 GCA_964539125.1 uncultured Thermoanaerobaculia bacterium
ATCTGCTGGGGCAGCAGGGGCTCGCGGGGGCCGTGGAACTGGAGGGAGAACTGCTCGCGGTCGGCCCGTCCCTGGAGGCCGGTGCTCTCCACCGCGGCGAGCTCGAGCTCGAGCTCGCCCGCGGCCTCGTCCGAGAGCTTGAAGGTCTCCCCCTTGCGGGGCAGGAAGGTCTCCTTGGTCAGCGTCTCGAGCATCGTCTCTCCCGGTAGAGTGGTCGCGGTCTCGCCAGTATATTGGACGCCATCCGGACCATGACAGACACCTCGAAGATCGTCACCACAGCTCCTCCCGGCCTCCGGCTCCGTCCGATCACGGACGAGGACCTGCCCTTCCTGGCCGAGCTCTACGCCTCGACCCGTCGCGAAGAGGTGGCGCAGACGCCCTGGAGCGACGAGGAGAAGGAGCAATTTCTCCGCGGGCAGTTCGAGAGCCAGCACCAGCACTACCAGACCTACTACCCGGAGTGCGAGTTCCTGGTGGTCGAGCGCGAGGGGGAGGAGGGTTCCGAGCCCATCGGGCGCCTTTACGTCGATCGCTGGGAGAAGGAGATCCGGCTTGTCGACATCGCGCTCCTGCCCGAGGCCCGGGGCCAGGGGCTGGGCGCCGGGCTGCTCCGCGAGCTCCTCGCCGAGGGCGAGCGCAGCGGCCTGCCGGTGTCGATCCACGTGGAGTACAACAACCCGGCGCTCAGCCTCTACCGCCGCCTCGGCTTCCGCCACGTGGACTCGAACGGCATCTACTACCTCATGCGCTGGGAGCCGGAAGAAGGCGGGCGCCCAGGGGACGGCGCGGCTTCCTAGTCGGGAGGCCGTCTTGGCCGCGCCTCGGCATCGCGCGGCCGTCCCCGACGTCGGCCGCTCAGCGTTCTCGAGTCGGCCGCGCGATGACGCCCCCGGAGCGCCGCCTTCTCCCTCCGCGGGTTCTATGCCTCCTGGTGCTCCTTGCGCAGCAGATCGAACACCGTCTTCACCGGCGAGAACGTGACCTCGGGAACCTCGACGAACGCGCTGTTCCAGCCGGCCATTGCGCCGTTCCACAGGCCGGGCCGCTCGAGGGCCAGGAGCGGGCGCCCCTCGTGGCTCTTCCGGGCGATGAAGACCGCGCTCTCGTCCACGTAGCGGGCGAGGTCGTACGGCCGGTCCTGGCGGTCGCGCACCGAGCAGACCAGGTCCACCGGGTTGAAGTGGGTCGACGACTCGAAGATCGCCACCTGCTCCGGGTCCTCCGCGTCGACCTCGGCCCGCTCCACGACCTGGGCCGAGAGCGACCCGTCCTCGCCGCGCACCCAGAACGGCCCGCCCCCCGGCTCGCCCCGGTTGACCACCATGCCGGCCACCCGCAGCGGCCGGTCCAGGCGCTCGGCGAGGCGGCGGCGGCGCTCCCCCTCCGCGAGCTCCTCCCAGCCCGCGGGCACCTGGAAGCCCAGGCGCTCGACGAGAAACGCCTCCGCTCCCTCGAGCGCTCCGTCGACGCCGGCGCCCAGCTCCTCGACGAGCTCGAAGGCCTGGCGGCGGAGGTCCGCCAGGTAGCCGCCCAGGATCTTCTTCCAGCGCACGACCTCGGGTTTCGTCCCGTCGGGCTGGACGTTGTCGATGTTCTTGACGAAGACCAGATCGCCGCCGGCGTCGGCGACCGCCTGGAGGTTGCCGAGCAGTGCCCCGTGACCGCCGGGCCGCAGCAGGAGCGAGCCGTCCTCGAGGCGGAACGGGACGCCGGAGGCGCTCTCGTCCAAGGCGAGCGCCAGGGTGTCGCTGGTCGGTGACTGGACCGAGAACGAGACCTCCAAGTGGACGTCGAGCTCGCGCTCGAGCTCCGGGCGCACCCTCTCGGTGAGGGCCTCGAGCTCCTCCCGCGCCTCTGGCGGGACCGTGAAGTGGACGCGGACGACGCCGGAGGCGTCCGCCACGTAACCGGCGGCCTCGACCAGGTGCTCCTCGAACGGCGTGCGCGCGCCTCGCGGGTGGCGGTGGAAGGGGATGAGGGCCTTGGGCCGCGCCTCGTAGCCCAGGTGCTCCGGCGAGAGGAGGGCGTGGAGCACCGCGCCCGCTTCGCCGCCGGCCCGCAGTGCCTCGAGGTCCTGGCCGGAGGCCGCCACCTCGCGCTCGAGCTCGTCATAGAACGGGAACCGCGGGAGCTCGGAGAGAAATCGGATGGGGTCGCCGGCCTCCGGATCGCCGGCCACGGCCCGGCGGCTCATCTCCTTGGCCGCGGCCACCGGGTTGCCTGCGTAGTCGATCCAGGGCGAGAGGCTCCGGAACATTCGGGTGGCCGCGCCGGAGGCCGGCACCAGCTTCATCGCCCGGCCGGCGGCGCGGGCCTCCTCGTAGCGCTCGGCCAGCAGCTCCTGGCGCTCGGGCGACAGCACCCGGATGCCGTCGCCCGCGGTGCAGGGACGGGCGAGACGCGGCGCCGGCGGCGGCGCTGTGAGGAGGGCGAGCTGGCGCTTCGCCTCCTGGCGAGAGATCCCGCGCGCCTCGAGCTGCCGGAGGTCCTCTGCGGGCCACTTCATCGTGGGCAGCGCTTAGTCGCGGATCGCGGCATCGGGGTATCTCGGCAAGCGCTCGATCTCGGCGAGGCGGGGCGCCGCGGCGTCCTTGGCGGAGACCACCGGGTGGGCGATCGGCCAGTCGATCCCGATCTCCGGATCGTCCCAGCGGATCGCGAGCTCGTCCTCCGGGCGGTAGACCTCGGTGCACTTGTACTCGACCTGGGCGCCGTCGCTGAGCACGCAGAAGCCGTGGGCGAAACCGGGGGGCACGTAGAGTTGCTCGAAGCCCTCGGCCGAGAGCTCGACGCCCACCCAGCGGCCGAAGGTCGGCGAGCCGCGCCGGATGTCGACCGCGACGTCGAAGATCGCCCCTTCGACGGCCCGCACCAGCTTGCCCTGGGGGAATCGTCCCTGGGCGTGGAGGCCGCGCAGGATGCCGTGCTCCGAGCGCGAGTGGTTGTCCTGGACGAAGAGGGCGTCGACGCCACCCGCGGCGTACTTCGCCCGGTGATAGGTCTCGAGGAAGAAGCCGCGGTGGTCGCGGTGGACCGCCGGCTCGACGCGCACGACCCCGGGGAGATCGGTGGCGTGAAAGCGCAGCTCAGGCA
>CAZIIB010000582.1:0-3094 GCA_964539125.1 uncultured Thermoanaerobaculia bacterium
TGATCGCCCTGGGGATGGTCTGGCTGCTCCGGCCCTACGGCGCGGCGGAGGCCTACCTGGGTGCGAGCCTCTTCCTGCTCACCCCGGTCAACGTCCTCGGCGTGCTGACCCTCACCGACACGCCGCTGATCCTGTTCTCGTTCCTCTCCGGAGCCGCCCTGATCCACGCCCGCCGGCGCGGCGACCACCTCGGGTGGTACACGGTCTCGGGGGTCTTCCTCGGGCTCGCCTTCCTCTCGAAGTACCTGGCCGTCCTCCTGGCCCTCGGGTACGCCGTCTGGCTCGTGGCGAGCCTCGGGCAGAGCAGCCGACCGGCGCGTCGCCGGATGTTGGCCGGGTTCGCCCTCCTGGTCGCCGGCAGCGTGCCGTTCGTCGCCTTCAACCTGTGGTGGAACGCCGGCCACTGCTGGGTGAACGTGATCTTCAACTTCTACTCGCGCCACGTCGGAGAAGAGAAGAACTACTCGGTCCCGAGGAATCTGCTGTTCTACGTCACCACGCCTCTCTACCTGGCGACACCGCCGGTCCTCGTCTACCTGGCGCGGCGCCGGCGCCAGCTCCGGGAGGTCCTCGCCGACCCGGTTCTGCGCCCGGCCGCGTTCCTCTTCGCGGTCCCCATGGCGGCCTTCCTGGGCATGGCCCTGGTCGCCGTCTTCGGGGCCTACTGGGTCCTCGCCTTCTACCCGTTCCTCTTCCTCCTCGTGCCGCGCGTTCTCGACCGCCGGCAGCTCGTCTCGGCGTGCCGCTTCATGGCGGTCTTCACGGCGGTCCAGCTCGTCCTCGTGGCGGGAGTCCTGGCGCAGCCCCTCGAGCGGCTGGAGAGGCTCGGTTTCTACCAGTCCCTGGTCACCATGGAGCGGACGAGCGAGCTCCTCGCTCGCATCGAGCCGTACCGCCGGGGCGCGCACCTGGCGGCACCCGGCTACACCTTGGCGTCGATCCTCTCCTTCCGGCTGGGCGAGACGGTGAGCGTCTTCGGCGAGGGCTCGCACTACGCCCGGGAGGACGACTTCCTGACCGACTGGCGAACCCTCGACGGCCGGGCCGTGCTGGTGGTCTCGAAGAGCCCCTTCGAGCTCGAGCGCTACCGCCCCTACTTCCGGTCGGTCGAGACGGCCGCGCTCGAGCTTCACGGCACGACGATCCACCTGCTCCGGGGTGAGGGGTTCGACTACCGGGCGTATCGAGCGGGGGTGCTGCGGCCGATCCTCGAGCGCTACTACCGGATCCCGGCCTGGCTGCCGACGACCGGTTGCACCTTCTGCGCGCGCTACTTCCCCGGCCCGGCCTGCCCCGGGTCCAGCCGCCGAGTGACGAAGTAGATCCACGCCACCTCCACCGTCTGCTCGGGGTCGGCGTGGCGCCGGGCCTCGGCGAGGATCTCCTCCCGCTCCGCCGGGCTCGCGGCGGGCGCGATGCGGGAGATCATCGCCGGGATCTCGGCGAGCTCCATGAGCTCTGCCTGGGGGCCGCGGTGCAGGAAGCGGCGGCGCTCGACGAGGGCGAAGCCGGCCTCGGCGAGCTGGCGCTCGAGGCGGCCGACGGCGATCCGGTGGGGGGAGCCGGAGCTCTCGCGGCCCGTGCGGCGGGCCACCGCGCGGGCCAGGGCGACCTGATAGGGGTGCACCTCCGAAGGCTCCCCGGCGAGGCGCTCGGCGGGAACGTTGAACACGAGCAGACCGCCCACGGCGAGCAGCCGGCCGAGGGCGGCGAGCACCGGCCGGCGCGCCGGGAACTGCCAGAAGGCGGCGTTCGAAACCGCCCGGTCGAAGGGGCCGTTCACCACCCGCTCGACGCGCGCCGCCGCGGCCACGGCGAACCGGGCGCGGGGATCGCGGATGCGCTCACGGGCGACCGCCACCATCGACGCCGAGCCGTCCACCACCACCAGCTCGGCGTCCGCCGGCAGGAGCTCGAGGCAGGCCCGGGCGGTGCCTCCGGCGCCACACGCGAGATCGAGGACCCGGTGCGCCCGGGCGAGGTCGGCGACCGTGGCCAGGTGCCGGTTGAGCTCCGGGTAGATCGGGCGCTCGCGGGCGAAGCTGTCGTAGATCTCGGCGTTCGCGCGGCCGGACCAGGGGGAGTCCGAGGGCATGGCGGGATTCTACCGAGCGGGTAGACGGCCGGCCTCTCGGCGGACGATCTGCTCTTACTCGTCGCGCGGCAGGGGCTTCCTGGGCAGGGGCTCGTCGCGCATGGCAGCGTCGTAGAGGAAGGCCGCCATCACCACCGAGGCCTGCACCATGTCGTCGCGGTTCAGGTGGTCGTAGGTGTCGGCCGAGGTGTGGTGGGTGAGGGTGAAGTAGTCCCTCATGTCCTGGATGAACTGGAAGCCGGGCAGCCCGACCCGATCGAAGGAGAGGTGGTCGGTCCCCCCGGTGTTCCGGGTCGAGACGGTGGTCGCCCCCAGGTCGTGGAACGGGGCGAGCCAGGCCGCGAAGATCGGCACCACGGCGGCGTTCTCCTGGGTGTAGATGCCGCGGATCCGGCCGCCCCCGTTGTCCAGGTTGAAGTAGGCGGCGAGCTTGGCGTGCTCGGGTTTCAGGGTGAGGGGCCCCTGCTCCTCGCGCAGGTAGCGGGGGAGCGCCTTTTGCTCCGGATCCTCGGGCTCGGGCCGCGAGGCGAAGTGATGGTCGACGTAGGCGTGGGAGCCCAGGAGGCCCTCCTCCTCGCCGCTCCACAGGCCCACGCGGATGGTGCGGCGCGGATGGATGCCCAGGGTTTCGAGAATGCGCACCGCCTCCATGACGACGGCGCAGCCGGCGCCGTTGTCGGTGGCGCCGGTCCCGGTGTGCCAGGAGTCGAGGTGAGCGCCCGCCATGACCACCTGGTCGGCCAGGTCGGTCCCGGGGATCTCGGCAATCGTGTCGTAGGCCATGGGGTCGTCGTCGTAGAACCGTGCGGCGACGTCGACCTCGAGCTCGAGCGGAGCGAGCTCGGGTGAGCCGGTAGCCGCAGCCTCCGTCCCCTGGGCGTCGTCGGCCTTGGCGGACGAACCCTCCTCGTCGCCGCCTTCGGCCTCGAGGATCCGCACCAGCCGGTTGTACTGCTCGACCTGCACCACCAGGGCCGGCACCCCCGGGTTCTCGCCCGG
>CAZIIB010000583.1:0-1528 GCA_964539125.1 uncultured Thermoanaerobaculia bacterium
CGGGTCCCCCTTGCCCGGCGCTGCGGATTTTTGCGGCACCATGGCGGCGTAGAAATAGGCGATGTCCTCGATCTGGCTCAGGGTGAGCGGCTTTGCCAGCGCCTGCATCATCGGCTCACCCCGTTTTGTTTCCTGGTACTCCTGCAGCGCCTCCATCAAATAGGTATCATGCTGGCCTGCCAGGCTCGGCGTGCTTGCCACCTGCGAGTTGCCGTCCTCGCCATGACAGCCCGCGCACATCGCCGTCAGTTGCTTGACCGCTGCGAAGGGATCCTGATCGGCCTCCGCCTTTGGTTCTTCTCCCGCTGCCGCAGGTCGCGCGCTGAAGCTCTTCAGGCTGGCAAAATAAGCAGCGACGTCTGCAATGTCCTGGTCACTCAGGCCTTCGACGGCTTCCTGCATGTTCACGTCTTTTCGGGCGCCTTTCTTGTAGGTCGTCAAGGCCTTTTGCAGGTAGGAGGCATGCTGGCCGGCAAGGTGAGGAACGCCGGCCTGCGAGCTGACACCAGCGGCGCCGTGGCAGGCGGCGCACTTATTGGCTATGGCCTTCCCGGCAGCGATGTGGCCGGTCAATGGCGCCTCTTGTGCCGCCCACGCAATGGCAACGGGAACGAGGCAAAACGCGATTGCAGTCACCAAAGTCTTGCGTTTCATGGCATCCTCGAATGCTCAAACGATCTGCTCACCACGACAGCCGCCAATGTTCCCCGAAAGCACCCGCAAGCTCCCTTTGGGCCGTCTCAGCCCACGGTGTGCTTGGGATGCTCCGCGATGGCGTATTTGTATAACCAGATCTGGTACATCGACACGATCCACTGAATGGCGAAACAAATCCCCATCAGCCCGCCTCCGACAATCACCGTCCATGCGAAGGCGGTGTTGACCTTCGTCAAGAACCAGGAGCCGACGTCAATGATGATGGCGAGGAATGGCAGGACAATGACCGCCGACTTGAACCACACCGGGCGCACATAGGCATGACTGAAGATCACACCCATGATGAAAAAGATGAAGGTCACGCCGAACATGTGGATGTGCGAGACCCGCACCAGGGTCGACAGACTCATGCCCGTGTCGATCTGGGCAACCTTGGAGAGTTCCTCAAAGGTGCTGAAGTTGGGGATATGGGGGTTGCTGCCGTCGTGGCAGGCGAGGCAGCGAGTCTTGATGATCGGCTTGATGCGGGATTCATATTCCGCCTTGTCGAGGCCGCGGTGCACCCATGCGACTATGTTGCCGCGTTCCGCCGCCGGCAGCATTCCCGACATCGGCCCGGACAGGGCCGACTCCAGTTTGGTTGCCGACTTGTCGCCGCCGTACGAGATAGCGATGTCGTCAGGCGACAAACCCGATTTGCCGTCGCGCCCCGCGTCGGCTTCATAGATTTGGATCATGGCGAACAGGTAGCCGAGGCCCAGCACGATGAGCGTCGCCGTGTACAGCGTGCGCACACTCAGCGGAAGCTCGCTATAGTGAAAGAACATGCGATGCACTTGCACTTCTGGCATGACCATCAGGCTCCGATCTT
>CAZIIB010000583.1:1628-3091 GCA_964539125.1 uncultured Thermoanaerobaculia bacterium
GCTTCATCGAGCCCATCGACGTAGGCCTTCTCGAATGCCTTCAGGGCTCCCGCCCGGCCCGGTCTGGTGGCTTCACCGACTTCCTGGATCTCGAGGGCTTCCTTGAGCTGATAGCCGGCCAGACCCCAGTTGCCGCCCTTGGCGGCGTAGTAGGTGTTGGTGAAGCGATTGCCATATTCGATCATGACTGTCCCCAAGCCGGGCTGGAGTCCGGCGAGGGTCTTCAATTGCTCTTCCGGGCTACCCTTGAGCCAGTCCGAGGCCGCATAGGCCCCGCCTGCCGTGAAGAGCATTATGGCAGCCGCAGCCACGGCCATTTTGCGTCGTGAATTCATTTCTTTTCCTCCGTTCTGAGTGTGATGAATTCCCCTTAGGCGAGTATCAGCCGGAAATGCAAACTCCGCATGATACCCGCCCACAACCCGATTGGCCAAAGCCAACGTCATGATAAGATCGCAATTTCGCATGCGCAACGTTGATTTGAATCAACGCATAGAGGAAACTCATACTTAAGGATTAGATTTCAGGAAGCCATGCAGAGGTTGGAGGGCAATGATGAATCGGACGTCTCTTTTTGCTGTTGGTGCAGTGGTTAGTCTCACCATCGCCATGGGCAGCGTATTGACCCTTGTCGGCCAGCCAAATCCGGCACAGGCCGCAAACGTCAAGATGAGCTTCAAGGAGGATGTTCTTCCGATTTTCAAGGGCCGGTGCATCGCGTGTCACCAGCCCGAGGGCGAGGGCTATGAGCATAGCGGCCTTGATCTGACCACCTATGAAGGCCTGATGAAGGGCACCAAATTCGGCCCGATGATTATTCCGGGCAACCCTGAGCTCAGCAGTCTGATGCGAATGCTGGACTGGAAGGTAGCCCCGCAAATTCGCATGCCGCACGGCAAGAAGAAGCTCTCCATCTGCGACCGCGACGCGATCCGCGAGTGGATTAGACAGGGTGCGAAGAACAACTAGCCCAACCGCTCTATCTCCGATATTCAGCTGCCAGTGCGTCCACGAAGGCCATGAGGTCGTCCAGGTCCTTCAGCGTCAACTCGAAGGGATGCACCACCGGCACCGATTCTTGCGTCTGCGGCAGTTCGCGGATGCGCGCGAAATTGGGATGCGGCCTCAGCGCATAGAAGCTCTCGAAGCGCTGGCGCCAGTCCGGCAGCTTCGAGGCCACCATGATCTTGAATGAGGGCGTCGAGCCGATGCCCATATTGTTTTTTCCCGGCAGCACATGGCAGCGCGCGCAGTTGGTCTCGGCCAGCATTCGGCCGTGCTCGGCATTGCCCCCGGCCGCGGCCGGCGCGAGGACCCCCGCCATCGCGAGAAGGCCTGCCACGATGATCACGTGCCGTACCCCGATACCCATGCAAGAAAGCTTAGCAGCTATGCGCAGGATGGCCAGTGGCCCGCCGGACGCCTGACTATTTCGCCGCCGACAGTTGCGCCAGCTCACGCCG
>CAZIIB010000584.1:0-3090 GCA_964539125.1 uncultured Thermoanaerobaculia bacterium
GCCGGGAGAGCTCGGCGAGGAAGTCGGCTGAGAAGGCGTTGGGGGTGGGATCGCCGCTACCGAGGGAACCAGTGCGGACGGACGAGGGATTGCTACACTGCGGCTCACGCTGACTCATGGAATGCACCTCCATGGGTTGGCCAGGGCGCGGCAGTGGCTCCAACCGCTGCCGTGCCTGCTTGGGTTCAAAGAGCGATCCGGTAGCCTCCAACAGCCACCCGGACCGCGGGTCAAGCGGACGTGGTCCTTCAATCAGGGCAATCTGGCTTCCTGTCCGTGTCCTCCTCTCTCCGGTTCGTTTCGACGGGATCTACGCTACACTACCGCCAACCAGAAGTCAAGCGATCTCTCCATCTTTCTCGCTTCGGCTGGAGATTTGGCGCCAGCTCGAGCCCACTACTCTTGGTGTCTCGATCGAAGCCTCGCGCCGGCGATCCCATCCTCCTTGTCATTCCGACCGGGAGGTCAGGCGGAGCCTGATCCGCTCCACTCTTCTCATCTCGACCGAAGGATCAGGCGAAGCCTGGTTCCCTCCCCCTTTGTCATCTCGACCGAAGGGCCAGGCGAAGCCTGGCCCGAAGTGGAGAGATCTGGGGGCAGACGGCCGGGAGGGGGAACCCTCCGCCGAAGGGCGGGCCGGGGGTCGTTCGCAGGGGAACGGCGCGCGCTTCTCGACCTTGGACCGTAGGCGCGCGCCTCGGCTTCACCCCGGCCCGGCGCGCTCTCGGACTCCCACCGCCCGAGCGCCGCCGAGGCTCAGACGTCCCCTGCAAACGACCCCCGGCCCGCTCGTGGCCAGAATGCCCGGTGCTTTGCGGCAGACACCTCACTCTTGGAGGAAAGTGATGCGGAATGGCTCCAAACGGAGCGAGTGTGTCTGGCTCGCCCGGTGAGCGAGCCTCTGGGTGAACGGACTTCGAACGGGTCGCCATGGCCGCCGCGGGGCCAACAAGAGCCGACGCGGCACCGATGCCCAGCACGAGGAAAGTAGGCGCGTGATATCCTTCGAGCGGATCTTGCAACTCAACTAGCTGCGACCGGCTTCGTTGATGGAATCTCGAGACCATGCTTGGCACCCATGAGGAACTTCTCGGGCCCGTCTGTCAACTCGTTGCGGCGCACGGAGAGCTGAGTACCTTTGATGCCGCTCAGATCCTCTCCACGCGCCTTCCAATTCTTCGGAACCTAGCCGGCGACCCTCGAAGCCCCAATTCTGCAGCATTTCAGCTCGTCAGCTCTGCCTTTCACTCGCTCGGCATCGCGGGCCTCCTCATGCAGGTCACGCCCTTCGTGTGGCGGACTACCCCTGCTGGCGAAGAGCTCTCCAGGGCCAAGCCTGCCCAGTTGACTTTCAACTCGCTCAACCAGTATCCAGCTTACAAGGAACACTGGCGCACTGTAGCTCGCGAGAACACCCGACAGAAATATCTCGCCCTACGCTTCGAACATTATGCGTCGGGCCGGCTCCTCCTGTTGCAAGGGAGCTTCAATGCAGCCCCTATCTTGCTAGCGTATGCCATCGAGTACCACCTTAAGGCGGCCCTAGCAGAAGTCAAAGAGGAGTGGTCTACCAACGAGAGGACGCTTGTAAGGAGCAAACACGACCTTGTCGCCCTGTACAAGGCTTGTCTAGACCACGCTCTTCTCAAAACGAGCTATGTCTCTTTCGATTTCATGAGGTATGCAGGTGATCATTTCGAAAGAAGATACCCTAGTGGAGAGGATGGAGTCCTAGCCAAACATGGCTTTTGGAGCTTCGGGGGCTCCCTTCTCCACACGTACGACGACTGTATCGTCCAACTTGACGCCGCGCTGGCAGAGGTCTATCACTCTCGCGAGTATCTCCTAGGATTTCATGCCGTATCCGGCCAGGGAGTTTCCTCTCAGCTCCTCGACGCCTTCTTCCACGACAACGTCTTCGCTATCGAGAGACGACAGCTCTATCGGGTCGAGCCAACGCCTGACGAGAATCTCAACCTCGATCAAAGTCTTCTCGATCGTCCTACCGAGCTATTTGCCAGAGACGGGCTTCCTCCGCCTAGTCTCAGCTACTCCAATTCTAGACGGCTCCTGGAACTGGATCTTGCTGCATTCTACCGTTACAGGAGAAAGGGTGAGCCAGACCCTGATCCGATTCGGGTGCTGTCGAGTTGGAACCTCTCTCAGCTTCCAGTCAATTACTCGCGGTGGGTAATCGAACGTGTCATCGCGGCCTTCGGGCGCGTGGCTGTTGAGGTCAAAGTCGACCAAAGAGGGAGGAGCGTGGTCTTGACCGTGTTCGACCGGCGGGCGAAGAAGTGGCATAGGTCACTGGTGCTGAGGCACGCCAACATTGAGCGTTTCATACGGAACAGCGAGAACGAGCTCCTGGTTGACAGGTGGATTGACGAGACAAGGTCGAGCTTTCGTCAATTGCGAAGAAATGTCAGGGTTCCGCCGAAGAGGAAAATAGATACCTAAGGGCTTCAGGCTGCCCGAAAGGACTGCCAGGAGTTTCGGTAGAAGGTCCACTTCTGGCAGGCGTCGCTCGCACTTTGGGACCTTCCGGGCCCGCAGGTTCCGCTTCAAAGCGGCGCTGGCAGGGCGGCCCCCGAAACGCCTCAGAGCCACATCTGACAGCGCCGTATCGTAGAGTAGGAGGAGGCAGCCTCGTCAGCTCACGGTCTGCAGGTCATCCCTCTGCACGGGCCACCCTGTGTGTATGTCGGGGTCCCGGTGGTCCGCCTCCCCGAGCCGAGGGTGTGCCAGTGACTTCTGTGCTGCCGCCATCCTCGGGCTCAGCGGGCCGATCTCACTCGTAGTGCGTCCACATGCGGATCACCTTGACTGTGTGCTCCTCCTCCACCACCTGGTAGACGAGGCGGTGCTGCACGTTGATTCGTCGGGAGATCGCCCCTCGGAGATCGCCGACGAGCTTCTCGAACGGGGGTGGGCTGCGGAAGGGATCCTCCCGGAGCACCGAGAGGAGGTACTCGGCCTTCGGACGCAGACCGGCTCCGGAGAGCTTCTTCGCGTCCTTCCGGGCCTGGCGGGTGAAGACGACCCGCCACGGGCTCACCAGTCGAGCTCCTCCACGCACTCCTCGAGGGG
>CAZIIB010000585.1:0-3087 GCA_964539125.1 uncultured Thermoanaerobaculia bacterium
GAGGCCGAGAAGGGCGGCGTCTTCCGCTCGCAGGACGGCGGCAAGACCTGGCACCAGACCAACTCGGAACGCAAGCTCCGCCAGCGGGCCTGGTACTACACCCGGATCTACGCCGACCCGGCCGACCAGGAGTCGGTCTACGTGGTCAACGTGCGCTTCCACCGCTCGAAGGACGGGGGCAAGACCTTCGAGGCGATCCGGACGCCCCACGGCGACAACCACGACCTGTGGATCGCCCCGGATGATCCGAAGCGGATGATCGAAGCCAACGACGGCGGCGTGAACGTGACCACCGACGGTGGCGTGACCTGGTCGACCGAGGACAATCAGCCCACCGCCCAGTTCTACCGGGTCTCGACCGACAACGCCTTCCCCTACCGCATCCTCGGCCCCCAGCAGGACAACTCGGCGGTGCGCATCCGCTCGCGCTCCACCCACGGCAGCTCGATCGGGGAGCGCGACTGGGAGCCCACCGCCGGCGGCGAGAGCGGCTACATCGTGGCCAAGCCGGACGACCCGGACGTCGTCTACGGAGGCTCCTACGGCGACCTGCTGGTGCGCGTCGATCACGCGACCGGCGAGGTGCGGGCGGTCAACGTATGGCCCGACGACCCCATGGGCGCCGGCGCCGGGGCGAGCAAATACCGCTTCCAGTGGAACTACCCGATCTTCTTCTCGCCCCATGACCCGGACGAGCTCTACGCCGCGGCGCAGGTGCTTTTCCGCAGTCACGACGGCGGCCAGAGCTGGGAGAAGATCAGCCCCGACCTGACCCGCGCGGACCCGAGCACCCTCGGTCCCTCGGGCGGCCCGATCACCAAGGACAACACGAGCGTCGAGTACTACGCGACGATCTTCGCGGCCGCCGAGTCGCCGGTCCAGAAGGGGGTCCTGTGGGCCGGCTCGGACGACGGCCTGCTGCACGTCTCGCGTGACGACGGCGCCACCTGGACCGACGTCACCCCCGACTGGCCCGAGTGGATGCAGGTCAACACCGTCGAGCCGAGCCCGTTCGAGGCCGGCGGCCTGTACGTGGCCGGCACCCGCTACAAGCTCGACGACTTCCACCCCTATCTCTACGAGACGAGCGACTTCGGGAAGACCTGGACGAAGATCACCGGCGGCATCCCGGACGACCACTTCACGCGGGTCGTCCGCGCCGACCCGGAGCGCCGGGGCCTGCTCTACGCGGGCACCGAGGACGGAATGTACGTCTCGTTCGACGACGGCGCGAGCTGGCGCTCCCTCCAGCTCAACCTGCCGATCTCCCCGGTCACCGATCTGACGATCAAGGAGGGGGACCTGGTCGCCGCCACCCAGGGGCGGGCTTTCTGGGTGCTCGACGATCTCTCGCCGCTGCGCCAGCTCACCGCCGCGGAGGCCGGGGCCGTCCGGCCCGAGGTCGCCGCGGAGGAGAGCGGCGACACGGGAGGAAGAAAGGCCCGCAGGCGAGCGGCGAAGAAGGTCGCCGAGGCTCCGGCGAGCGCGGCCGAGCCGGTGCTCCTCGAGCCTCGCCCCGCCGTTCGCCTGCGCGGCGGCCGCGGCTTCGGCGAGCCGAAGGACGCCGGCGCCAACCCGCCCACGGGCCTGGTGCTCTACTACCTACTCCCCGAGGAGCCGGCCAAGGACACGAAGGTGCGGATCGACCTGCTCGAGCCCGACGGCGACGTCATCAAGAGCTTCACCCGCAAGCCGGCCGAGGAGGAGACAAAGGGAAAGAAGGGAGGCGGAGACGAAGAGGAAGGCGGGAAAGCGGCGAAGAAGGAGCTCGCCGTGCTCACCGCCGACCGGGGCCTCGACCGGGTGGTCTGGGACCTCTCCTACCCGGGCGCCGAGGGCTTCCCGGGCATGATCCTGTGGAACCGGGGCCTCGGCGGGCCGACGGCGGTGCCCGGCGACTACCGCGCCCGCCTGACGGTGGGGGACTGGAGCGGCGAGGTGCCCTTCCGGGTGGTGCCCGACCCGCGCTCGTCGGCGACCCCGGAGGACTACCAGGCGCAGTTCGACTTCGTCACCCAGGTGCGCGACGAGCTCACCCGGACGAACCGGGCGATCCGCCGCATCCGGGCGGCCGAGGACCAGCTCGAGACCCTGAAGAAGCGCCTCGAGAAGCAGGACCAGGCCCCCGACGTGCGCAAGGCGATCGACGACCTCACGGCCAAGCTCACCGCCGTCGAGGAGGCTCTCTACCAGACCAAGAACCAGAGCGCGCAGGACCCGCTCAACTTCCCGATCCGCCTCAACGACAAGCTCGCCAACCTCCTGGGCCTCGCCCGGCTGGGAGACTCCCGGCCCACCGACTCCATGGTCCAGGTGCGCGACGATCTCGAGGCCGCGATCGACGCCCAGCTCCAGACGCTCGACACGCTGTGGAAGGACGGTCTGGGCGAGGTCAACCGTCTGGCGGCCGAGGCCGGCGTGCCGGCGGTGATCGTGGAGGAGCCCGACGCGAGCGACTGAGCGCGCCCGGAAGCCTGCGCGGTGGCGGCCGCTCACCGCGCAGGCTTCCGCGGTGCCGTTTCCTGTCACCTCGGCTGACACGTCGGGGAAGCCGGAGGGCCGGCAGACCTTCTGAACCGAGGAATCCCGGTCGTGGGGCGCGGGCATTCTCCTTGCTTTGCCCGAGATATAGCCAGATGGCGACATTGAAACAGTTGCGTATCGCTCTACTCCTGGGCCTCCTTCCGGCGCTCCCACTCTCCGCGGCCGGCGGCGGTCAGGTGGACCGGCATGCTCCGGAGAGCTGGAACGAGCTTTTCCCCCCACCCCTCGAAGCACCGTGGATCGAGCCGTCGGCTCCGACGCCCGGGAAGAAGGGAGAGCGCCTGGTTCCCGAAACGGCCCCCACCCCCTCCTACGAAGCCCAGGTGGTCGATCTGGTCAACCAGGTCCGCTGGGACAACGGCCAGCTTCCGCCGCTCAAAGACGTCTCCGAGCTCGACGCGGCCTCGGAGACCCACAGCTCGAACATGGCCACACGGGACTTCTTCGCCCACTGTGACCCGGACACGCAGACCCTGCCGTGGGACCGCATGGTGGCGGCGGGCTACACGAACTGGGTGCACGCGGCCGAGAACATCGCCGCCG
>CAZIIB010000586.1:0-3085 GCA_964539125.1 uncultured Thermoanaerobaculia bacterium
CCTCCTTGCGGGCCGCGGCCACCAGGCTCGAGGCGAGCTCGGGCAGGCTGGTGCCGACCGCCACCAGGGTCAGGCCGATGACCCGGTCGCTCACCCCGGCGGCTCGGGCGACCGTTACGGCTCCCGCGATCAGCAGCTTGGCGCCGAGCACCAGCAGGACGATGCCCACCGCCACCCGCGCCACGCTCGCCCAGACCGACCCGGGGACCTCGCCGAACTCCTTGGCGAACTCGGCCGCCACCCGCGCGGACTCCTCGTCCTTGCGCAGCATGAGCCAGAGATAGGCGGCGAGTAGGGCGAGCAGGACCCCGCCTTCGATCCGCCCGATCGAGCCGTCGGAGACCATCCAGATCATCAGCACGCTGACCGCCAGCAGGATCGGCATCTCACGCCACAGGAAACGCCCCCGGGCGGCCACCGGGTAGACCAGAGAGGCGAGCCCCAGGATCAAGCCGACGTTGCAGATGTTCGAGCCCACGACGTTGCCGAAGGCCACCTCCGGAACCCCCTGGAACGAGGCGGTCAGCGTGGCGGCGAGCTCCGGGGCCGAGGTGCCGAAGGCAACCACCGTGAGGCCCACGACCAGAGGCGCCATGCCGAGCTTGCGGGCGAGGGCGGAGGAGCCCGAGACCAGGGCCTCGCCGCCCGCGTAGAGAAGCGCGATGCCGAGGGCGACGAGGAGGAGGTGGAGCATGGGGGGCGCCATTCTACCGGGGGCGGCTGGCAGGCGAGCGAGGCCGAGACTCCGGCCTCGGGTCAGCGCGCGGCCAGGATCCGCTCCGCCAGGCCGGTGGCGCGCTCGATGCAGTCGGGCACCGAGACGCCGCCGATGAAGCTCGAGCCGACGTAGAGGCCGGGAAGCTCGGTCTCGATCTCGCGCACCGCCTCCACGTAGCGGCCGTGCCCGATCTCGTACTGCGGGATCGCCCGCGGCCAGCGCCGCAGGTGGCGGAAGACGGGCTCCCCGGAGAGCCCGAGAGCGCGGCCCAGGTCGGTGAGGAACTGTCCGTGGAGCGCGTCGTCCTCGAGCGCCACGACCCCGGGATCACTGCGGCCGCCGGCGAAGGCGGCGATCGCGGCGTGACCCGCCGGCGCCCGGGCGGGGAAGAGCGAGGAGGGGAAGAGACAGCCGAGGATCCGGAGCGATTCCTTGCGCGGCGCCAGGAAGCCGAAGCCGTCCAGCGGGTGGCGGACCTGGTCGCGCCGGAAGCCGTAGGAGGCGACCGCCACCGGCGCGTAGGGGACCTCGGCGAAGATCCGGCTCCGGCCGCCGCTCGCCGCGGCCAGGAGCCCGGCCGCCGCGTCGGCGGGAGTGGCCACGACCACGCGCCGGGCGGTCACGGTCCCCTCGCCGGTCTCGAGGGCGAACGAGTCGCCGCGGCGCGCGAGCGCACGGCACGGCGTGCCGGTTTGCACCGGGCTCCCGGCCTCGGAGAGAGCGCTCGCCAGGGCGCGGGGGAGGGTCTCCAGGCCGCCCTGGAACGAGATCATCCCGCCGCCGGGCTGGGGTCCCTTGCGCCGGGCCAGAGCGCCCCGGATCAGGCTCCCGTGCTCGCGTTCGAGGGACTCGATCCGCGGCACCGCCCAGCGGACCGACAGACGGGCCGGATCCCCGGCGTAGACGCCGGAGACGAACGGCCCCACCGCGTAGTCGAGGAACGCCTGACCCAGACGGCGCTGGACGAACTGGGCGATCGTCTCCTCGCGGCCGTCGGCCGGGCGGCGGATCCAGGGCTCGCGGAGCAGGCGGAGCTTGGCGCCCAGGGGGAAGAGCGGCGTGGTGAGGAAGCCCACCGGACCCGAGGGCAGGGGGACCAGCCGATCGCCCTTCCACAGGTAGCGCCGCTTGCCCTCCGGGGAGGCCTCGAGCTTGGCCCCGGAAAGGCCCGCCTCCCGGATCAGCCGGCCGACCGAGGGCCGGCTCTCGAGGACGGTGTTCGGCCCCTGCTCGAAGAGCCACTCGCCGTCGTGGAGCGTCTCGATGGCACCGCCAACCCGTCCCGTGGCCTCGAGGACCGCCACGTCGAGGCCGGCACGCGACAGGTGGAACGCCGCCGTCAAGCCGGAGATCCCGGCTCCCACCACCACCACGTCGTGCTCGAGGTCCATGCGCTCAGCCCTCCCGGCGCCGATGCTAGCAAGCAACCCACGGGGTCGCACACGGGTGGGCAAGCGAGACCTCGGGAGGCCGCCAGGCGGGAAGCGTAGGGGTTGCGAGAGATCCGGAAGAGACGAGCGCCGAGAGGCGAAGCGAGGGTCGGGTGGCGGCGCCCCCTTCCCCCCCTGGGGGAGGGAAGGGGAGCGAGGAGTTGTAGGGGGGACCTGTCTACTGAATCGGTAGCAGATCCTCGTTGGGATGCGACGGCGTGCGCTGGCTCTTCAGGAACGCGACCAGGGCGTTCTGCAGGAACTGCGGCAGCGCCATGAAGTTGTCCCGGGCCTGTTGGGCCTCGCCGCCGTGCATGGAGATCGCCTGGTAGAGAGTCGTCGCCCGGCCGTCGTGGAGATACGGCGCGGTGTCGGCGATGCCCCACAGACGGGCGGTGATGAAATCGCCCTGGGGGATCTCTCCCGCCCGCTCGAACGTCTCTTCGAGGCCGGGGCCCATGTAGTGCCGCTTCAGGTCGGAGTAGAACGGCACGATGACGCCGGGGCCGAAGGGATCCGGATCGAAGCCGACGTTGACCAGGTTGACCGTGTAGTAGATGTTGGCGGTCGGGTCCTCCTTCATCTCCGGGTAGGAGAGGGGGACCACCCGATGCGTCGTCTTGAGGAACGGCCGGTGGCAGTAGGTGCAACCGATGGCCGAGAAGACCCCGGCGCCGACCACCGCCGACGGGCCGGTCGGCACGTAGCGCGGGCGCGGGTTGTTGACGTCGAAGATGTGGAGCACGCTCATCTCGGCGATGGTCACCTCGTTCTCGACGCCGTCCTTGTCGTTGTCCGGGTCGTCGAGGAACAGCTCCTGGGGCTGGATGCCGAAGTGGAACTGCATGGCGCCGCGGTCGAAGTCCCGCATCGTGAACGCGTCACCCTTGCGCCCGAAGGGCTTGACCACCAGATCCGAGTCCACGCCCTGGTTGTC
>CAZIIB010000587.1:0-3085 GCA_964539125.1 uncultured Thermoanaerobaculia bacterium
GGCGGCGCGATCGCGGTGGAGTACGGCTCGCTCGAGGCGGGGGCGACGCTGCTCGACAACCTCTCGGCGGCGTCCCGCGCGACGGGCCGCTACGGCGGTGCCGGCACGATCCTCCTCTTCGGTCCGAGCTCCACCTACGGCGACCTTCTCGTCGGCAACGCGGGCATCTCCGGCCGGGTCACCGACCTGCCCTCGTTGGGGACGGGGATCACCCAGCCGGGGACCGCCGGGGCCGTCGTGGTGACCGACAAGACCGCGCCGATTCCGGCCTACTTCGTCGGCCACTGGGTGCAGGTGGAGACCCCGAGCCGGGTGATCGAAGGCACCTGGCGGATCGCCTCGATCGACGGCGCCTCCTTCACCCTGGAGCCCAACGACGCCGAGACGATCGATGTCCAGGAGGGGGACACCTGGACCGGCGTCTACCGGTTCGACCAGGTCAACGTCACCGGCGGCGCCACGCTCCAGTCCGTCGATCCGGTGATCGAGTCCGGCCCGGTCGCCGTCTCCACCGCCGCCGAGTGGGGCAACCTCGACGCCCCGACCTGGAACCCCGCCGGAGTGACCCTCTCGGCCGGCTCGGAGCCGGGCACCTGGCGGGTCGTGGTGGCGCCCTCGGCGGTCGCCGATTCCGACGGCATCTCCGAGATCCGCCTGGGCGACGGGACACACTGGATCTCCCGGACCTGGTCGCCCCTCGAGGGCGCGAGCTTCGTCTGGTCCGGTGCGCCCGACCACGCCCTCACCCTGATCGCCGTCGACCGCCACGGTCTGGTCCGGGCCGCGAGCCCGCTCGAGATCGGATCGCCATCCGGGGCCGTGCCCCCTGGCCGGCCCGGCACCGAGCTCGTCCCCCGATCCCAGGGAGTGCCATGACGTCCTCATCGATTCGGTTCCTCCGCGCCACCGCCACATCCCTGGCCGCGGCCATCGTCCTGGCCGCGCTCCCGGCGGCGGCCCAGGGCGGTCCGCTCTTCCCCCGACCCTTCGTCTGCGAGCACCACCTGGTGCAGACCGACGGCGACGGCAGCCGGTTCCAGACCGAGCCGGTGACGGACTACTACGGCGGGTCCTGGATCGTCTCGGTGCGGCCCGACGGCACTCGCCTGGTGGTCGACCTCGCCCGGCGCGAGGTCACCGGCATCCAGCCCAAGCGCGGGACCTACTGGTCGTTGAGCTTCGACCGGCTGGCCGAGCTGGCCGACCGGCTGGCCCGGGCCCAGCGGCTCGGGACGCCGGCGGCGCCGGAGGGCGAGCCCGGCGCCGGAGCGAAGACCGCCGCCAAGGGCGCCGCGGCGCCCGACGAGCTCATCGTCCAGGAGCTGCCCGCCGCCGCCCGTCGCTCGGCCGGCGCCGGCTCGGCGGTCGCCTCCCGCCCGGGGATCGAGCACCTGCGGGTGGTCGAGCGCTCCCGGGCCGACGACGCCGGCGCCGGTGTGGAGGTCTGGGTCGACCCCGCGATCCATCTCACCCCCGCGGCCCAGGACGCCCTGTCCTCCTTCGAGGCGGCCCTCGGCGGCCCCAAGCCGCCACCGCGCCAGGGCGCAGCGGCCGCCGGCGGAGCAGGCGATCGGCCGCCGGTCGGTCGCTACCTGGCGCTCGCGCGCTCCCACGCGGCCGGCGCCATGCCCGTGCGCACCGTGCGCACGGTGGGCGACGGCCCCGCCACCGCCCGTGCCCGGCTCGAAGACGTGACCACCCGCCTCGAGCCGATCGACGGCTTTCCCGAGGACCTGGTGAAGGTTCCGGAGGGGCTTCGCCGCGTCCCCCACCCGCTGGAAGCCACCGTGGCCTACCTCGAGACCGCGGCGAGACAGGACCGGGCCATGTCGGGCGCCGGCGACGGGAACTAGACGGATGCGATCCGAGACGATGGACGGGTCGAGAGCGAAGGCCGTGGGGAAGCGGCTCGTCTGGTCCGTCGGGGTGTGGATCCTCCTGGCCGCGCTGGTCGTGCCGGGAACCGTGCGGGCCGACGGCTTCGCCGTGCCCGACGATCTCCGGGGCCACGCCATCCTCTCGTGCCAGGACCTGACCCTCTCGGGCAAGGCCGTGGTCACCTCCGAGGGCCTGCGCACCGGCGCGGCCGAGAGGGAGGCGGGTCACGTGCGGAGCAACGGCGACGTGATCCTGGACGGCGGGGTCGAGGTCCACGGCGACGCCGTCGCCGGACCCGGCCGGCAGGTGATCCTCAAGGGCCAGCCCTCCCTCGTCACCGGCCAGCAGACCTCGGCCTCCGAGCCGTTCGAGTGCGTCCCCATCGATCTCGACGCCCTGGCCGCCGAGCTCGAGGGGGCCAACGACGACGACACCCTGCCCCAGACGGCCAAGGGCAACCCGCCCCTGGGCGGCGCCGACGGTCGCGCTCTCGTCCTCTCCGGCCGGGACAGCCTGAGCCTCCCGGCCGGCACCTACCTCCTGAGCGAGATCCGCCTGACCGGCAACTCGAGCATCACCATCGAAGGGCCGGTGCGCATCCTGGTGACCGGCGAGATCGACGTCGAGGGGGGCAGCCACGTGAACCTCGACGGCGACCCCTGGCAGCTCCACCTGTGGAGCAGCGGGCCGTCGGTGTCCATCGCCTCCCAGGCGGTGGTCCACGCCTTCCTCTACGCCCCAGCGGCCGAGGTGATGCTGGCCGGTCACAGCCGGGTGGCGGGAGCGGTACAGGGCGCGACGGTCACCGTCGACGGCGGCTCGCGGGTGCGCCGGGTGGTCGACGACGCGCCGCCCGATCTCGAGGTCACCTCGCCGCTCCCGGGCGACGTGGTGGGGAGCTGCGAGATCCCGGTCACCGGCAGGGCCGAGGACGGCGAGGGCGACGTCACCGTCACGGTCAACGGCGCCGCGGCCGACGTCTCCGCCGACGGCACCTTCACCGCCACGGCCAGCCTGTTCACCGACGACCCCGGCCTGGTTGTGGTCGAGGCGACCGACGCGGCGGGCAACACCACCCGGGTCGAGGTGCGGGTGACCATCACGCCGCCGGTGGCCGTCCTCGTCGATCCGGCGCCCGGCTCTCTCATCGGCCAGCGGGTGGTCGACGTCTCCGGCCAGTCCGGGACCGCCACCGCCGTCACGGTCG
>CAZIIB010000588.1:0-3081 GCA_964539125.1 uncultured Thermoanaerobaculia bacterium
ACCGATGGCATGCCGAAGAGACGATTTCCCCGGAAGCCCTCGACCGGCCCGAGCTCCTGGCGTTGAGCCCGGTCTCCTGGTCGGGCGAGGTCTCCCGCCTCGACGAAGGCTTCCTGCTCCGCGCCAGCCTCTCCTATTCCCAGACCCTCGCGTGCCAGCGCTGTCTGCGCGGGGTGACCGAGCCGGTGGAGGAGGAGCTGGAGCTCCTGATCCTGCGGCACGAGCAGGGCTCCGAGGTCGAAGAGCGGGAGCTCGAGGAGGAAGACCTCGGGATCCTGGTGGCCGCCGGCGACGACCTGGATCTTCGCCCGCTCCTCGAGGAGCAGATCCAGCTCGACGTGCCGATGCGTCCGTTGTGCCGCGAGGACTGCGCCGGCCTGTGCCCGACCTGTGGCGCGGACCTCAACGAGGGGCCCTGCGACTGCGGGCCGCAAGCGGCCGACCCGCGGTGGGCCGGTCTGGCGGCCCTGCGGGACAGCCTGCCCGAGGACTAGAGGAACCGAGGACCAGACGGAGAGAGCAACGCTTCCGCGGCGCGCGGGCCGGCTGACGGCCGTTCCGGCACATCCGACAGCGACAAACGACACGAACGTTTCCTGAATCGAGGTTCAGTCAAGCCATGGCCAATCCGAAGCGACGTCATTCGAAGGCCCGCCGGGACAAGCGGCGAGCCCACGACGCCCTCGAGCGCCCCGCCGCCTCCACCTGCGAGCACTGCGGAGAGCCCAAGATGCCCCACCGCGTGTGCCGCCACTGCGGCCACTACCGCGGCCGAGAGGTGATGGAGGTCGAGGAGACGCTGTAGTCCCTCTGCTGAACCCGTGAGCCTCCCCCGGATGCGCATCGCCGTCGACGCCATGGGTGGGGACCAGGCGCCTTCCTCGGTGGTCGAGGGGGCCTACCGGGCGGCGGTCGAGGACGGGATCCCCGTCACCCTGGTCGGTCGGCGCGAGGAGGTCGGGCGCGAGCTCGCCCGCCTCGGCGGCGCTCCGCCGAGCAGCGTGCTCGAGGTGGTCCATGCCGACGAGGTCGTGGGCATGGACGAGCCCGCGGTCACGCCCCTGCGCCGCAAGCCCCACGCCTCGATCCGCGTCTGCGTGGAGCTGGTGCGCTCCGGCGCCTCCCAGGCGCTGGTCACCGCCGGCAACACCGGGGCCGCCGTGATCGCCGCCAAGGTGCTCCTCGGTGCCGTTCCGGGGGTCGACCGGCCGGCGCTGGCGGCGGTGCTGCCCAACGCCACCGGCCGCACGGTGCTCCTCGACGTGGGCGCCAACGTCGACACCCGGCCCGCCCACCTGCGGGAGTTCGCGGTGATGGGCCACTCCTACGCCCGCGAGGTGCTGGGCACGGCGCACCCGCGGGTCGGCCTGCTGTCGATCGGCGAGGAAGAGGGGAAGGGCTCGGATCTGACCCGCGAGGTGTTCACCGCCCTCCAGACCACCGGCCTCGAGTTCGTGGGCAACGTCGAGGGCGGCGACATCTTCAGCGGCCGGGCCGACGTGGTGGTGTGCGACGGCTTCGTGGGCAACGTGGTCCTCAAGAGCGCCGAAGCGCTGGTCGACCAGGCGGCGCGGATGCTGCGCCAGGAGGTGGCCGCGGCGAGCTGGCGCACCCGCCTGGGCTACGCCCTGGCGCGCCCCGCCGTCGAGCGCCTGCGCGCCCGCACCGACTACGCCGAGTACGGGGCGGCTCCGCTGCTGGGCCTCGCCGGCGGCTGCTTCATCGCCCACGGCCGGTCGAACCCGCGGGCGATCCAGAGCGCCGTACGGCGGGCGTCCGAGTTCGCCGAGGCGCGGGTCCACGAGAAGATCCGCGACCGGGTGACCGAGCTCCACAGCCAGGAGCAGCGCCTGGCGGGCCACGGGAAGCCGGCGGAGACGGCGGCGCCCCCGGAGCTCTCCGAGACCACCTGACCCGCCGAACCGAGGGCCGATCGACGCCGTCGGCCCGGCGGTTCCGGCTCGAGCTCGACACCGACACCACCACGACCGACCCCAGGGAGCCGCCCATGTCCGAGACCCGATCCGACCGTTTCGCCTTCGTCTTCCCCGGCCAGGGTTCTCAGAAGGTGGGCATGGGGCAGGCGTGGGCCGCGGCCTTCCCCGAGGCCCGGGCGGTTTTCGACGAGGCGGACCGTGTGCTCGGCTTCGAGCTCACCCGCCTGTGCTGGGAGGGCCCGGAGGAGGAGCTCGCCCTGACCGCCAACCTGCAGCCGGCCCTGGTGGCCACCTCGGTGGCGATCCTCCGCGCCGCCGCCCCGCGCCTGCCGTTGCCGGTCGCCGTGGCCGGCCACAGCCTGGGTGAGTACTCGGCCCTGGTGGCCGCCGGCACCCTGGAGCTCGCCGACGCCCTCCGCCTGGTGCGCCGCCGCGGAGAGCTGATGCAGGAGGCGGTACCGGTGGGGGAGGGGGCGATGGCCGCGATTCTCGCGCTGGACGACCGGGCGGTGGAGCAGCTCGTGGCCGACGCCGCCGGCGACCAGGTGCTCGCCGTGGCCAACAAGAACGCCCCGGGCCAGGTGGTGATCGCAGGGCACCGCGAGGCGGTCGAGCGGGCGGTGGAGATGGCCCGCGAGCGCCGGGGAAAGCCGCGCATCCTGCCGGTTTCGGCCCCCTTCCACTCCCCGCTCATGGCCCCCGCCCGCCAGGGCCTCGAGCCGCTCCTGGCGGCCACCGACTTCCGCGACCCCTCCGTGCCGGTGGTGACCAACGTGGACGCGGCGCCGGTGGTCACGGGGCTCGGGGCCCGCGGCGCCCTCGTCCGGCAAGTCGACTCGCCGGTGCGCTGGGTCGAGTCGGTGGCCTGGATGGCCGACGAGGCGGGGGTGACGAGCTTCATCGAAGTCGGCCCGGGGGCGGTGCTCTCGGGTACGATCCGGCGCATCCGGCCGGAGGCGAAGCGCATCGGCCTGGCCGAGCCGGAAGGCCTGGAAGCCCTGGGCGAGGCCTGAGCCCGGACCACGACGACCTGCGAGAGACGAAGGAGGCGAGGCATGTTCCAACTCGATGGCCGAACGGCCCTGGTGACCGGGGCCTCCCGGGGGATCGGCGAGGCGGTGGCCCGGCGGCTCGCGGCGCAGGG
>CAZIIB010000589.1:0-3068 GCA_964539125.1 uncultured Thermoanaerobaculia bacterium
ACGGCTCCGCCATCACGTACTTGCGCTTCTGGTAGCAGAAGACGGTGTCGGCGAGGTGGTCGGTGCGCTCCAGGAGCACGCACGACAGGCCCTGGTCGAGGGCGTGCCCCGCCGCGGACAGGCCGGCCGAGCCGGCGCCCACGACGACGACGTCGTACGGCTCGCGACTCAAGTTGGCACCTCTCCTCTACGGGCTGGCCGGGAAGTCCCGTTCAGCCCGGTGTGCCTCCAGGCTCGGTTCCCTTTCAGGGCAAGGTCCCGACAACCTACTGGTGGTGAGGCCGGATGTCAACCGAAGCGCTTGCCCGAGAGCTGTCCCCGTGCACGGAACGGACAGCACTACTGTAATGTAGGATCTACGTATACTAACGACTTCGGGAAAGGAGCGCCCGCCATGCGCCAGAGCTTCTCCATCCCATCGGCCGGTCTCGGACCGGTCATCCTCACCGTTTTCGCCTTGCTGTGGGCGACCCCCGCCCTCGTCGCCCAGGGGCCCGCCCCCACCGCACCGAGCGTCGCAGCCCCGATCTCGGGCCTGATGTCGCCCGACCAGTCGCCCCTCTTCGCCACGCTCGAGAAGGCCCCCCGGCCCCAGGCACACAAGGGCGACATCGGCGATCCCAGCGCGCAGGGTACGTGCATCGCCAATTGCTGGGACGGTACGACTCGGACCTGTGGCGGGACGACCTGCAACGTCGTCGATTCGAGCTGCAGCACAGGCCAGCGAGGCTACTGCTGGGGCAGCGATACCGGCTACAACTACTGTCCGCCGTGCTCATGCTACGCGACAGCCTCTTGTGGAACCGGTTATAGCCTCTTCTGCAGCGGGACGTCCGAGTGCTTCGGCATCGACAACTGCTACGTCTACTGCGACGGCAACTACTACTGGTGCCCGAATGCGCTGCAGTGCCCGG
Organism: uncultured Thermoanaerobaculia bacterium; assembly: GCA_964539125.1. Taxonomy (GTDB): domain Bacteria; phylum Acidobacteriota; class Thermoanaerobaculia; order Multivoradales; family DATKCC01; genus CAVUBL01. The sequence continues at coordinate 915 of CAZIIB010000589.1, forward strand.
TCTGAAGTCCTGATGCGGGTGCGAGCGGCCGCGAGGAGGGGTGGAGTGCGGCGGCACTGAGCTGCAGGCTTGCGCTACTCGAGGCTCAGACGGCCCCCGACAGCGGGCGGCTTCTCGGCGGCGAACGCGCCGTCCTTCCAGACGTAGAAGCGGTAGCGCGGGTCCTCCAGCGGGTGGGCGAACCGGTACCTGAGCCGCGTCGGGCCGTCCGCGCCCGACGCGAGGATCTCGACGCGCAGGCCGGGAAGCTCGACCGCGTCCCCGGCGGACAGCGGGCGGCGCCGGGTGCGCAAGGCGTAGAGGAACCGGTCCTCGAACATCCCGCCACCGACCAGCTCGAGATCGAGGGTCCGCTCGTCGGGCCGTGAGTAGCGATGCTCGCGCCCGGAAGCGCTGAGCTCCCTCCAGGCGGTGGGCACCGCCCGGCCGTGCACCCGCCGGTCGTTGTACTCGTAGTAGAGATGGATGAACTGGCTGCCGTCGAGGAAGACGACCGTGTCGTCGAGGCCGATCCCCTCGAGACCGCTTCGCCGGTGGAAGGCCTCCAGATACCGGTCGTAGGCGCGTGTGGGACCGATCGCGGCAAACCACACGTACGGTGAGTAGACCAGGTGCAGGCCGGCGAGAGCGAGGGCGAGGAGGCCGGCCGCCCAGGTGGCCGCGGAGCGACGGCTCCGCCATCGCCGCCAGCTTCCGGAGAGGGCGATCGCCAGGAGGATCGAGCCGCCCACGAAGGGCACGATCGCCACCCGGCTCCCCGGCAAGGCCGCGAGGGAAGGCACCAGGGAGCCGGCGGTTCCCAGCACGAGCCAGCGCAGTGTTCGCCGCCGCTCCTCGGAGGCGTCGCGGTAGACCGGCACCAGGAGCAGGGCGAGGACGGCCACGGCGGCGATCCCGGTCGAGAGGAGGACGGCCGGCGAGGCCTCGAGAGGATCGACGCCGAACAGGCTCACCGTGCCCAGCACCATGTCGCCGAGGACGTAGGAGGCCCGGGCCGGAGCGGCCGCGAGGAAGGCCCCGGGCGCGTCCGCGGGGCTCAGGTAGGCGTCTTGCCCGGCGGTCCCGTAGCCACCGGCCAGGTAGAGGCCCAGGTAGACGGCCACCAGGAGAGCGGTCGGCAGGGCGGCTCGCCACCACCCTCGCGCCCGCTGGGGTACGACCTCCCAGGCGACGACGAAGCCCGCGAACGCCAGCCCCGACTCCCCGGCGAGAAGCGACAGGGCGAGGGCGAGCGGCGCAAGCCACCGCCCGGCGGCCCAGCTCTCCTGGCGCCAGCGCAGGTGGGCCAGCACCCCCAGCAGACCGAGCGTCGAGGCGACGAGGACCCACCGAGCCGAGCCGTAGGAGAGGGGCGCCAAGTTGCGCGCGGCAAAGGCGAAGAGAACCGCGGGCAAGTAGGAGGCCAGGCTCGAGCCATCGCGTTCCCGCGCCAGCACGCGACGCGACAGGGCGGCCAGCGCCGCCACCAGGGCCACGTACCAGAAGAGTCCCTGGAGGGCGTAGCCGAACGGGTTGAGTCCGGAACCCGCGTAGCTGAGCGCGACGAGGGCCGACGACAGCGGCCGGAAGAACCTCATCTTCCAGGCCGGATCGGTGAACCAGGGAAACTCGCCGCTGGCGAGGAGCGTCCGGTTCAGGCCCACGGACCCGTCCGAGAAGTCGTAGAGGTTGAACGGGGGCGTTCCCGGACGCTCGATCGTCTCCTGGAGGATGCCCAGTTGCAGGAAGTCGGAGGCGACGAATCGGTACAGGGGGACGCGGGGTACTGCCACCAGCAAGGCCGCGGCGACCCCCCAGAGCACCTGTGATCGCAGGAATCTCGTCACGGCAGCACCGGCTCGCCCTAGCAACGCTCGCGGTTTCGGGGAGTCCTCCAGCTCCATCACGCTACCACGGCCCCGCGCGACAACGGCCCGGTTCGAGATCCTGCGCAGCCCGGTCCACGGGCCACTGGGAATGGACCCCGCGTGCCCCCTGTTGCACTCGGGGAGCCCGGACGAGCGGCGTTGAGGCCCCCAGGGGCCTGTGCTATATTCCGCGCGCTCTTGGCGGGCCCGGTCCTCCCAGGAACTACGTGGCGCGTTCGTCTAGGGGTCCAGGACGCCGGCCTCTCACGCCGGTAACACGGGTTCGAATCCCGTACGCGCTACCAAG
>CAZIIB010000590.1:0-3063 GCA_964539125.1 uncultured Thermoanaerobaculia bacterium
CCTGCTGGCACGCGGTGCGCACGCCGCCATCGTGGATCTTGCCGTCGCCCCGGCCTCGCTGGCCGGCCACCTTGGCGTCGATGCGAGCGTGGCTGATGCGCTGTACGCAGTAGGTGCACTTCTCCATCACGCCGCGCATCCGGACCGTGACGTCCGGGTTGCGCGCCATCTTCGCCACCTCAACGTGCTGGTCCGTGTACTTGAGGAAGTTGAAGCGCCGGACCTTGTAGGGACAGTTGTTCGAGCAGTAGCGGGTGCCCACGCACCGGTTGTAGACCATGTCGTTCAGGCCTTCGGAGCTGTGGACCGTCGCCCCCACCGGGCAGACGACCTCGCACGGCGCCTGCTCGCACTGCTGGCAGAGCACCGGCTGGTGGTGGATGGCGGAGATGGCCTCGGCGCCCTCGCTCTCGAAGTAGCGATCGATTCGGATCCAGTGCATCTCGCGGCCGCGGGCCACCTGCTCCTTGCCCACGATGGGGATGTTGTTCTCGCTCTGGCAGGCGATGACGCAGGCGTTGCACCCGGTGCAGGCGTTCAGGTCCACCGCCATCCCCCACTTGTAGTCGGGGTACTCGAACCCGGGGTAGAAGGAGATCTCCGGACCGGGCCCCTCGTCGTTCATCTCCTCGACGAAGGCGGGGTTCTCGACGTACTCGGCGAGCGAGCCGCTGCGCGCCAGGTTCCGCCCCTCCATGGAGTGGTGGTCCTGGGTGGTGGCCATCAGGTAGCGCCCGCGGACCCGGGTGAGCCCCGCCCGAGCCTGCCAGAGGGCCTCCCGGGTACGCAGCGGGTACACGTCGACCCCGACGCCGTTGCCCACGTGGCCGGCGCGGGTGCGGCCGTGGCCGAAGTGGACGGTGGCCGCCCCGTCGGCGTGTCCCGGCACCACCCACACCGGCAGCTCGACCGAGCGGGAGCCGACCTCCACCTTCACCTTGGGGCGCCGGTGGTAGAGCTCGGCCTTGATGTCGTGAACGCCGAGGGCGGCGGCGGTGGTCGGGCTGAGGAGCAGGGCGTTGTCCCAGGTGAGCCGGGTCACCGGCTTGGGCAGCTCCTGGAGCCAGCCGTTGTTGGCGAGGCTGCCGTCCCAGATCGTCGGGTCGGGCCGGAAGACGAGCTCGACCGCCGCCTCTGCGCCCGCTTCCGAGGCGATCTTGCGAACCTCGGCCGCGGCGGCGGCGACGCCGCCGGCCCGGACCTGCTTCGCCGGCAGGGCGGTCCCCGGGATCACGCCGTCGTGGAGCACCTTGCGCCACGCGCGGTCGAAGTCCCCGCCCGGCAGGCCCTGGCCTTTCCAGTGCTCGCGCACCAGGTCGTAGGCGGTGGCGTCGGTCCGGTCGGCGGTGAGCTGGGCCAGGATCTCGTGGAAGGTGTGCCCCTTGTAGAGAGGGTCGATCAGCGGCTGGACGATCGCCGCGGTGCCGTCGACCGAGCGGGCGTCGCCCCAGCTCTCCAGGTAGTGGGCCTGGGGCAGGTGCCACTGGCAGTACCGGGAGGTCTCGTCGGCGTAGAGGCCGACGTGGACCCGGGTCTCGGCCTTGACGACGGCCTCGGCGAAGCCCAGGTCGGCCGGCGCGTCGAAGACCGGGTTGGTGCCCAGGATGAGCAGAACCTCCACGTCGCCGGCGTGGAGCGCCTCGACCAGGGACGCGAGGGACTCGGCCTCGTCGACCGGCCGGGCCGCCACCGGCTCGGTGTAGACGACGGACTCGCCGGCCGCCCCGAGAGCCTGGTTGACGGCGTGGGCGAGCACGTGGACCGCCGGCGGCGCGCCGTCGCCCGCCACCACCAGGCTACGGGCGCCGTGGGCCCGGAGGTCCTCGGCCACGGCGGTGAGCCAGCGGCCGGCCTCCCCGTCGAGGCGCTCGGCTCCCCCACCGGAGGAAGCGCCCTCCACCCCGAGCTCGGCGGCGAGGGCGAGGGCGAAGCGGGCGATCTCCGAGGGCGCGAGCGACAGGCGGTGGTCGGCGGAGGCCCCGGTATTCGAGGGGCAGGTCTCCACCGCGTAGAGGCGGTTCATCGCCGCCGTGTCGGGCGTGCCGGTACCGGCACCGGCGCCGGCCCGCCGCCGGTCGGACCACTCGCGGGCGTAGCGCACCGCGCCGGGCCCCGAGGTGAGGAAGTCGGAGTCGAGCGCCAGGATGACGTCGGCCCGGGTCAGGTCGTAGCGCACCTCGACCGGCTCGCCGAAGGCCGCGACCGCGCCGCGGTAGGCGTTGTGACGGCCGGCGGGCTCCCACTGGTGCCAGCGGGCCTCGGGCAGCTCGGCGAGGATCGCCTCGAGCTGCGCCGCCAGGGTCGGCGAGGTGACGCTGCCGGTCAAGATCCTGAGCCCCGAGCCCTTGAGCGAGCGCAGCGCCTGGATCCGCGGCTTGAGATCGTCCTTGAAGTCGCTCCACGTCCGGATCTGGCCGAGGTGGGTCAGCACGCCCGAGCGATCCGGGTCGTAGAGGCTCAGGACCGAGGCCTGGGCGAAGAGGTCGGTGCCGCCACCCGGGTTCGCCGGATGCTCGGCGTTGCCCTCGATCTTGGTCGGCCGGCCCTCGTGGCTCTCGGCGAGAACGCCCTGGGCGTAGCCGCCCATGGGGAATGCGGTGGCGAAGAAGAGCGGCCGTCCGAGGGTGATCTCCTCGGGCTGGTGGACGTAGGGGACGATCTGCTCTTCCGGCTGGCGGGTGCAGGCGGTCAGCCCGGCGAGCGCCAGCGAGGCGCTCGAGAGTTGAAGGAAGCGGCGCCTGGAGACTCCCTCGTCCCACTCGGCAGCGAGACGGGGAAACTCGCGGTGCAGCATCTCCTCGAACTCCTCGGTCCCGGCGAGCTCCTCGAGGCTGCGCCAGAACTTCTTGCCGCGCCTCCCGGCGAGCTGCTCCTGCACGGCGGCGAGGTCGAGCGGTGCGCCGTGGGCGCCCTCCGCGCCCTGCTCGTCACCGCCGGAGCATCCGCAGCCGGGGCCGCAGGCCTCGTCGTGCGAGTCGCTCTTGAGGATCTTGAAACGCTGATTCATCGGATCGCCCCCCTCACCCTCGTTCCCTCTCCCTCCCTCGCGGGGGGAGAGGGACG
>CAZIIB010000591.1:0-3060 GCA_964539125.1 uncultured Thermoanaerobaculia bacterium
TGGGCTACGCCGGCACCGGCTCGGTGCTCGCCGGCCACCTGGGCTGGCCCCACGCCTGGCTGGTGATGGGGGTCGAGGTCGAGGAGGGCGGCTCGAGCGCCCGGGTGAAGCGCGAGATGGAGAGCGGAACCAACGAGATCTTCCGCCTCTCGCTGCCCGCCGTGCTGGAGATCCAGGCGGGCATCAATCATCCTCGCTACGACTCGCTCAAGGGCATCATGCAAGCCAAGAAGAAGCCCATCGACGAGCTGGGGCCGGCGGACCTGGGGCTCGACGCCTCGGAGCTCGGCGCCTCCGGCTCCCGGATCGAGATCCTGTCGGTGGCCTTCCCGGAGAGCGGCGAAGGAGCGCAGATGATCGAGGCCCCTCCGGCGGAGGCGGCCAAGATCCTGGTCGAGAAACTGCAGAAGGAAGCGAGGGTGCTGTGATGGCCGCCACGTCGAACACCGTCTGGGTCGTCCTCCAGCAGAGGGAGGGCAAGCTCCACCGCATGTCCCGGGAGGCCGTCGCCGCCGGGCGCCGTCTCGCCGCCGCGACCGGTTCCCGGGCCGAGGCCGTCCTGCTCGGCTCCGGCGTCGGCGACCTGGCGCGCGAGGTCGCCGCCTTCGACCTGGCGGCCGTCCACGTCGCCGACGCGCCGGCGCTCGCCGAATACACTCCCGGCGCCTACGTCGGCGCCCTGGCACCGGCCCTTCGCGAGGCCGCGCCGGCCTTCGTCGTCTTTCCCCACAGCTACCAGACCGTGGACTACTTCGCCCGCCTCGCCGAGGAGGCCGGAGCGGGGCTGCTGCCCGAGGTCACCGGCTTCGAGAGCGGCGCCGACGGCCTGGTGTGGAGCCGCCCGGTCCTGGGCGGCAAGCTGACCGCGTCGGTGCGCGTGAAGGGGGAGGGCACGGTCCTGGTCTCGGTCCAGTCGGGGGCCTTCCCGGCGGAGGAGACGGGCTCGGGATCGGCCGAGGTCGCCGCCCTCGCCACGGACCTCTCCGCCGTCCGGGCGGATCGGGAGATCCTGGAGATCGAGGAGGTGGGCGGCGACACCGTCGACCTCACCAAGGCGGAGACCATCGTGGCGGTGGGCCGGGGCATCGGCGGACCGGACAAGATGGGCCCGGTCGAGGAGCTGGCCAAGGCGCTGGGCGCCGAGATCGGCGCCAGCCGGCCGGTGATCGACAACGAGTGGCTACCGCGCGACCGCCAGATCGGCTCGAGCGGTCAGACGGTGGCTCCCAAGCTCTACATCGCCTTGGCCATCTCCGGAGCGATCCAGCACACGGTCGGCATGAAGGGCGCGGGTACCGTGGTGGCGGTCAACAAGGACCCCAACGCGCCGATCTTCAACCTCGCCGACTACGGCGTGGTGGCCGACGTCCACGAGCTCCTCCCGGCCCTGACCGCGGCAGTGCGCGAAGCCAAGGGCGACTGAGGGCCGCGTCAGCCTCCGAGACGGCGAGGAGGGGCTGGACCGTCCGCCCGCCGGCGGATCTCGAACAGCACCAGCGCCGCCGCCACCGCCGCGTTGAGAGACTCGACGGGGGGGGCGAGGGGAATGGTGATCCCCAGGCCGGCGCGCCGCAGGATCCCCGCGGAGAGGCCCTGCCCCTCGGAGCCTACGGCCAGGACCAGGGTGCCCTCGAGGGCGGCGCGCCACAGGCTGGTACCGCCGCGCGGAAGGAGGGCCGTCCAGTGGACCTCCAGGCCATCGCGGCCGGCGGTCAGGTGCCGGTCGAGAGAGTCGGGGTCGACGCCCACCGCGACCGGCAGGCGCAGGAGACTCCCCGCCGAGCCGCGCAGCGCCCGCGGGTGGTTCGGATGGGCGGTCTCGGGGGAGAGGGCGAGGCCCGCGGCGCCGGCCGCTTCGGCGGCACGGGCGATGGCGCCGAGATTGCCGGGATCCTGGATCCGTTCGAGGAAGAGGTAGACGCCGTCCGGCCGTCGCGGCAGGCCTTCCACCCCCGGGCGGGGGAGGCGGGCGACCGCCAGGAGGCCGCGCGGCGAGTCGGCGTCGCCGAGCTCGTCCAGGAGCCCGGCGGCGACCTCGAGGGGCGGCTCGGGCAGGGCGGCGAGGCCGCGCCGCAGGGCGTCGTCCTCCGATCGCCCGGCCAGAAACTCGGGCGCGACGAGCACCTCCTCGAGGGCGATGCCGGCGGCCAGGGCTTCGGCCACGAGGTGCGGGCCCTCGAGCAGCGCGCGGTCGTCTTTACTTCGCCGCAAGCGCCGAATATCCTTGAGCCTTCGATTGTGCCGACTGGTGATCAATGCGCGACGATCTTAGCTTCCCACCGAGGCTCCGCGACTCCTACGGACAGCCACCGCGCCCCGGAGGTGCGGCCTGATGGAGCTGCGCGACTTCTGGCAGCGCCTCCAGGCCGGCGTCGAGGTGGCGGTGGCCGGCTCCACTCCCGATCGTCATCTCGGGGTCCGGGACGGCTTCGTGCGCTTCTTTCGCCAGCGGCTGGACCGACCGGTGTCGATCGCGGTCGTGCCGCAGGAGGGCTCCGAGGAGCCCCGGGGGCTTCCGGTCAGCGATCGGGAGGTGATGGGCATGGTCCGGTGCCGGGCCCTCGACCTCGAGCGACGCTTCGCGGGCCAGTACCACTTCTTCGTGGCGAGCGAGGGCGGGCTCTACACCCTCGAGAGTGACGAGGGCGCTCTCTACTTCGTCCGCAACTGGACCCTGCTGTCGAGCCCGATCGGCCGGGCCTGGGGGGCCAGCGGCTCGGTCCAGGTTCCCGATCGTCTGATCTCCGGCCTGGCCCACGACCAGGTACCGTTCATCGTTCCGGGCACCCGCAAGAGCGGGGGGATGATCAGCAGCCTGACCGGCGGCCTCGAGACCCGCAGGACGGCGGTCGAGACCGCCACCCTCCACGCCCTGTCCACCCTCTTCTTCGGAATCCTCGGCACCGGCGCCGATCGCTCCCTGCGCTGGCCGTGAGAAAGGCATCCAGATCATGAGCGAAGGCAAGACCCATCTCTTCACGTCCGAGTCGGTCACCGAAGGCCACCCCGACAAGGTGGCCGACCAGATCTCGGACGCGGTGCTCGACGAGGTCCTGAGCC
>CAZIIB010000592.1:0-3055 GCA_964539125.1 uncultured Thermoanaerobaculia bacterium
AGGAAGTCTCCGTCTGTGAGAAGTGCCCGCTGTCCAAGGGCCGGACGAAGACCGTGCCCGGCGACGGCCCGGCTGATGCCCAGATCATGTTCATCGGCGAAGCGCCGGGCTTCCACGAGGACCAGCAAGGCCTGCCCTTCGTCGGAGCCCAGGAATGAGAGGGCCTCGGCGCAGCTGCAGTGGGTGCCGACTGTGGTGAGACCGGCCGCCGCCGCTTTCTCCACCCAACCCCAACTCGTCAGGTCCTGGGGCCGGGCGAGCTCTCCTACATGGCCCAGGCAGCGCCCGCCTACCCGGTGCTCGAGATCCCGGCGCCGGCGGTGGCGCTTCGCCCTCAGGTGCTGGTGCTCGAGAGCCACCAGCGGGAGAAGCTCGAGGAGGTGGGGGTCCCCCTGGCGGCCCTCCTGGGGTCCGGCGAGGCCCTGGAGCGGCGCCTCGCCGACCGGGAAGCCACCGGCTTCGTCGAGCGCGCCCGGGAGGAGATCGAGCACGTCCTCGATGAGCTCCAGGCCCCGGCCCTCGCCCTCGACCCCAATCTCGAGCGGCCCCTCGAGAAGACCCGCCAGAGCGTGCTCCGCCCCCTCGAGGCCTTCGCCGGCAAGGTGACCTCGGCGGCGGCCCGGAGCGACGAGGTCCGCGCCCGCCGGGTCGAGCGCCTCCGCCAGGTGACGATGCCCGACGGGACCTTCCAGGAGCGGGTCGTCTCCTCCGCCCACTTCCCGGGCAAGTACGGCGAGCGCTTCGTCGAAGCCGTGTGGGAGCAGATGGAGCTCGACGGACGCCGGCTCCAGGTGGTGGAGCCGTGAGCGGACGGCTCGACGTCCTCGCCGTCGGAGCCCACCCGGACGACGTGGAGCTCGGTTGCGGCGGCACGGTGGCGCTCCTCGCCCGCGCCGGCCGGCGGGTGGGCCTTCTCCACCTGACCCGCGGCGAGGCGGGCACCCGCGGCACCACGGCCGAGCGCCACGCCGAGGCCGAGGCGGCGGCCGAGGCCCTGGGGGCGGTCGAGCTCCTGTTCCTCGACTGCGGGGACGGCGCCCTGCGCCACGGCCGCGTGGAGGAGGACGCGCTGATCGAGGTCCTGCGGCGCTATCGGCCCGAGGTGATTCTCGGACCGACTCCGGCCGACCGCCATCCCGACCACGGCCGGGCTCACCGGCTGGTGGCCGACGCCTGCTTCTACTCGGGGCTCGCGGCGCGCCGCGCGGGGGAGCTCCCGCCCCACCGCCCCGGCGCGGTCTACTCCTACATGCAGCACGATCCGTTCGAGCCCGCGTTCGTGGTCGACGTGACCTCCGTCTGGGAGGTCAAGCAGCGGGCTCTCGACGCCTACCCCAGCCAGATCCATCCCGCGGGGGACGAGAGCGAGGCCGACGGCCGCGACGAGCCGATCACCAAGGTCGCCACCGCCGACTTCCGGGCCGCGATCGAGGGCCGCGCCCGCCACTTCGGGATGCTGATCGGCGCCACCTACGGCGAGCCCTTCTGGAGCCGCCTGCCGCTCGCGGTCTCCGACGCCGACACCTTGACCCGGCTGCAGCCCGGAGGAGTGCGATGAAGATCGGAATCACCTGTTATCCGACGTACGGCGGCTCCGGCATCGTGGCCACCGAGCTGGCCATGGCCCTCGCCGGGCGAGGCGACGAGGTCCACGTGATCAGCTACGCCTTGCCCTCGCGCCTGTCCCTCGCCTCGCCGCGGGTCTTCTTCCACGAGGTCCAGGTCCCCAACTACCCGCTCTTCGAGTACCCGCCCTACTCCCTGGCGCTCGCCACCAAGACCGTGGAGGTGGCGCGCCACCACGACCTCGACCTGGTCCACACTCACTACGCCGTCCCGAACGCGGTGTCGGGGGTGCTCGCGCGCCAGATCCTCGCCCCCCGGCCGCTGCCCGTGGTCACCACCCTCCACGGCACCGACATCACCCTGGTGGGCAACGACCCCAACTACCTGGAGACCACGCGCTTCGGGATCCTCGAGAGCGACGCCGTGACCGCCGTCTCGGCGTCGCTCCGGGCGCAGACCCGCGAGAAGCTCTGCGTGAGCGAGGACAAGGCGATCGAGGTGGTGCCCAACTTCATCGATCCGGCGCGCTTCGCCGAGGCGAGCCAAGGCCCGGGCGCAACCCGCTGGGGCCGCCGCGGCGAGCGGCTGGTGGTCCACATCTCGAACTTCCGGCCGGTCAAGCGGGTGCCGGACGTGGTGGACGCCTTCCGCCTCATCCTCGAGAAGGTCCCCGCCCGCCTCCTGCTGGTGGGCGACGGACCGGACCGGGTCCGCGCCGAGCTCATGTGCCGCGAGTACGGCATCTGCAACGCCATCACCTTCCTGGGGAGCCTGCCCCTGATCGAGGAGGTCCTGGTGGGCGCGGATCTCTTCCTGTTGCCCTCGGAGAGCGAGTCTTTCGGTCTGGCGGCGCTCGAGGCCATGGCCTGCCACGTGCCGGTGATCGCCACCGCCGTGGGCGGCCTGCCCGAGGTGGTGATCGACGGCGAGACCGGGTTCCTGGTGCCGGTGGGCGACGTCCAGGCCATGGCCGAGGCGGGGATCCGGGTGCTCACCGACGAGAGCCTCGGCCGGCGCCTGGGCCGCAACGGCCGCAAGCGGGCGGTCGAGGCGTTCGATCAGGACCGGGTCGTGGGACGCTACCGGGAGATCTACGAACGGGTGGTCGCCGCCGCCGGCGGCCGCGAGCCGCGCTCGAAGGCCGCCCCCGTGGCGACGGCCTGAGCGGGAAGGGGATCGAGGAGTTGCCGGAGGGATCCGATGAAATCCGAGTACCCGGCTCCGGCGTCCGAAGCCCGGGCCGAGCTTCGGGACCGGGGCTCGCGGTTCCTGGCGGTGGTGGCGCCGGCGACCACTGAGGCGGAGGCGCGCGCGCTCCTCGACGAGCTGGGCGCCGCCTACCCCGAGGCCACCCACCACTGCTGGGCATGGCGCCTGGGCTCGCCGCCCGCCGAGCGGAGCGCCGACGCCGGCGAGCCCGCGGGCACGGCGGGGGTGCCGATCCTCCAGGTGCTCCGGGGCGCCGGCCTCTCCGACGTGGTGGCGGTGG
>CAZIIB010000593.1:0-3051 GCA_964539125.1 uncultured Thermoanaerobaculia bacterium
CGTAGATGGTGGCATCCGGAGCCGGCGCCTGGGCGAGAGCGGTGACGCTGACGCCGTTGGGGCCGAGGGAGGTCCAGGTCGCGGCCGACGCGGGGGGTGGGGCGAGGCCGGCAGCAAGCAGGACGAGGAAGGCGAGACCGAGAGCGAGCGGGACCGGCCGGAACACTGCGAGGCGAAGGGGCATGTCAGATCTCCGTGTCAGGGGAGACGGTAAGAATTCAAATGTCAAAATAGCATACATGACCGTTCCGGGCAAGAGGGAGGCCAGACCGGCGCCGCACTGAGGGCCCGAGAGCCGGTCTCCGCTCGTCGCGAGGGCGTCATCCGCGCGCTCCTCGCAAGGCGCGGTGACGCAGGCAGAGCAGAGCCATGTCGAGGAGCCGCAGCGCCGCGAGGGGCGATGCGGGGGCGCCCGCAGCAGGGCGGAACGTGGCCCCCAGGCCCTCAGCGCGAGGCCCAGGTGTCGTAGACCGGGCGCTTGGCGTCGGCGTCGTCGCGCAGGGAGAGACTGCCGAAGAGATCGAATTCTTGGGAGCCGTCGGCGACCGGCGGGTAGAGGTAGAGCCAGACCGCGCCGCGCACGTTTCGCCCGGCGATCGCCCGGAAGAGGCGGCCGACGTAGGTCACCTGCTCGGCCTCCGAGGCCGTCCACGGAGCCGCGATGCCGGTGGGCGGGTCCGCCGGCCAGCCGGTCTCGGTGATCACCACCGGCCGCCCGCCGTCGTGGGCGAAGAGGGGCGCCAGGTACTCGGCCGGCAGGTCCTCGGCCCGCTCGATCCCGAACCAGGGGTAGAGGCTCACCCCGACCACGTCGACCTTCGCCAGGTGATGCGCCGTGAGGGCTCCCCAGTGCGGCGCGTCCTCGCCGGTCAGGTGGTCCAGCCCCGCCAGGTTCTCGTACTGGAAGATCGGCCCGACGAGGGTCTGGGGCGAGACCGCCTTGACCGCGTCGTAGGCGGCCTCGTAGGCGGTGATCCAGTTGGGATAGTCCTGGGGGTGCGCCACGAGATAGGCGTCGTTCTCGTTGCCCAGGAAGAGGTATGGAGGGTGGTGGTCGGCGGCGAAGCGGGCGGCGACCTCGGCGTAGCGCTGCCGCGCGGTGGCGTTCGACCAGTCGTTGGCCGGGTGGCCGGGGAGCGCCAGGTTCGGGGTGTCGCCGTGGCGCCAGCCGAAGACGGCGAGGGGAGTGAAGCCCTCGAGCTCGGCCTGCTGCGCCACCAGCTCGGCCCCCTCGGGGGTGGGCAGTGGGGTGGAGCCGTCCCAGCCCGCCGGCGCCGAGTCACGCCAACCTCCGTTCCAGATCACCCCGGGGGCCGGCAGGCTCTCCGCCTCGGAGAAGAACTCCGGCAGACGGCTGTAGTCGTCCGGAAAGCCCCGGGGTGACAGGGCCAGGCCCTTGACGAAGGGGCGGGTGTTCCAGGTGCTGCCGCGCAGGAGCAGGTCCCAGCTCACGTCCGCCGCCCCGGGGGACGGCCCGGCGGCCGCGGACCAGGCGATCCGTCCGGAGCCCGGGGCGTTCGGGTCTCAGAGGCTGGCCGCCGAGTCGGGCGAGCGGGGGAAGGTCGGCGGGACGACGTAGAGCTCCCAGTGGGCCGGGCCCTCGGTGCAAGCCGTCTCCGAGCAACCGGTCAGGACCTCGACCGAGCCGGTGGTCAAGGCGCCGTCGAAGGCCCGGGGTGCCCGCACGCGCACGGCGAGCCGGCCGCGCTCCTCGCCGTCCGCGGGATCGCGGGCCCGCAGGAGGAGACGGTAGGTCCCCGGCTCGGGCTCCCGGATCACCCCGCCCACCACGTCGTAGGCCCGCGGCCGGTGGACGTCGCCGTTCCAGGCCAGGGGGCGGAGCAGGCGCTGGGCGATCGAGTCCATGAAGTCGAGGTCCGCGGCGTCGTAGTCGCCGGCGGCGCGGGCCGGCCCGGCGGTCGTTGTGGCCAGAACCGCCAGACAGACCGCGACCGCCGGCCCAGCGACGAGCATCCTCCACATTGCGTTCATGGATCTTCCGGAAGCTACCACAGCCCTCGCGGAAGCACTCACCGGCGCCGGCGGATAGACTCCGGAAGAACCTACGAGACCGTGGCCGCCCCGGCCGCGAGACCCACCCGGATCGCAGGAGGATCTCCGATGCCCCGTACGCCCACCGCTTGCCGCTCCTCGCTCGTCTCGGCCGTCGTGCTCGGCGCGACGCTCGTGCTCGCCTTCTTCGCCGGCACTCCTCCCGCCGGCGCCGCGAGCCCGGACGTGTCCGCCGCTTCCGCGCCCGGCCCGATCTCCGCGGCGTCCCTCGACGACTCCCTCTTCAAGCCCCTCGAGTGGCGCCTGGTCGGACCGTTCCGGGGCGGCCGGGCGGCGGCGGTCGCCGGCGTCGCCGGCCATCCGGAGACCTACTACTTCGGCTCGGCGGGCGGCGGCGTGTGGAAGACCACCGACGGCGGGAGGAGCTGGACCAACGTCTCCGACGGCAGCTTCGGCGGCTCGATCGGCGCCGTGGCGGTCTCCACCTGGGATCCCAACGTCGTCTACGCGGGCACCGGCGAGTCGACGGTGCGCGGCAACGTCTCACAGGGCGACGGCATGTGGAAGTCGACCGACGCCGGACGGTCCTGGATCCACGTCGGCCTCGAGGACTCCCGTCACATCGTGCGCGTGCGCATCCACCCGAAGAACCCGGACCTGGTCTACGCCGCGGTCCTCGGCCACCTCTTCGGTCCCAACGACGAGCGTGGGATCTACCGCTCGAAGGACGGCGGCAAGAGCTGGGAGCGGATCCTGTTCGTCTCGAAGGAGGCCGGTGCCATCGACCTGGCCATGGACCCGACCAACCCGCGCATCCTCTACGCCTGCTTCTGGCAGGTGGTGAGGAAGCCGTGGACGTTCGAGAGCGGCGGCCCGGGATCGGGGCTCTGGAAGTCGACCGACGGCGGCGACACCTGGAAGGAGCTGACCCACAACGACGGTCTGCCCAAGGGCACCTGGGGCCGCGCCGGAATCACCGTCTCGCCCACCAACCCCGATAACCTCTACGCCATCGTCGAGGCCGAGGAGGGCGGCGTC
>CAZIIB010000594.1:0-3050 GCA_964539125.1 uncultured Thermoanaerobaculia bacterium
TGGGTGGTCGGCGTGACGGTCGTCGCGGAGCTCACCATCCGTCCTTCGATGGTCGCGGCGGCGAGGGTGATGCGGAGCGAGCCCAGGGAGGCAGCGCCCTTCTGGAGGTCCTGGAGATCGAGGAAGGTCTCGAAGTACAGGGTGCCGGGGCCCGCGTCGCCTGCCGCGTCGCGGCGCGACTCCAGGTGGACCCAGCACTCCACCGGCAGGTCGCCGGCCGGGGCGTCGGGGTTTTCGATCAGGGCTCGGGCCCGGGCGACGGCCTGGGCGGAGCCGGGGGCGGAGGCTGGGGTGGTGGCGGGAGTGGCGGGCGCTGCGAGGAGCAGCAGAAGGGCGAGAAATCGGCGCACGCCGCAAACCCTAGCAGACGGCCCGGCCCGCCGGGAGGGTCCCGCGGCGGGCCGGACAATCGCGTGTAGGGGAGGAGGCCTCCTCCCCTACACCGACCGCGTTTGCGGCCGACGGCTCAGTTGGCTTCGTCGCCGTAGCTGAACTGGGTCTGGATCGATCCGTCCATCTTGTGGACGATCACCTGGCTCGGCTCGGCCTTCTTGGCGGTCTCACGGGCGGCGGTGAGGGCCGCGTCCTTGGTGTCGTGGAGGCTCGCCGGTTCCTTCTCACCTTCGATCAGGACCTTCCAGCCCTCCTCGTGGGGGGCGACGTGAAAGACCTTCCGCTCGGCCGTCTTGGCGCGGCTCGGCACGGCTGCGATCCGGTCGACCTTACGGGACAGCTCCTCGACCCGGTGGGTCAGGGTCTTGATCTCGTCGCGGGTGGGGACGCCGATCCGGTGCAGCGCGTTGGTGACCTGGCGGTCGACCCGCTCGCCCAGGTCGTCGACCCGGGTCTCGACCTTCGACGTCGCCTTGTCCGTGGCCTTCTTGAGCTCCTTGCGCATGCTGGCGAGCTCCTTCTTGCCCCGGCCCTCCACGTCCTTGCCGCGCTCGACCAGGCGGGTGAACAGATCGGTGCTCTCGTCTCCCACGGTCTTGACCGTGCCGAGACCGGCCAGCCAGATCTTGTGAGCTGAATCCAGGACCTCGCCCTGGAACTTCTTGTACTGGGTGGTGACCGTTGCCATCGCTCGTCTCCTCTTTCAGCCCTGGCGGGGACCGCTCAGGGGTGGATTTCGCTTGTCGTCAGTGGCCCGCCGGTTGCGGGCCTTTCGTTGGAATCAAACAATACCGCACTGCGGCAAAAATGTCAAGAATCTTTCCGCGTTGCGGCATAACGGCTCCAGATCAACTCCCACGGGAGATTCGGGAGGAAGTGAGGAGCCGGGAAGCGCGCCGTTCGCTCCCTGGTTTGACGCGTTGCGTCAGGGAGAGTCGGACGAGCCGGCGGTCCCTTCGCCGGCCCCGGCCGCCGCCGGCAGCTCCGGGTTCTCGAAGAATCGGACGAAGGGAGGTGGAAAGGCCTTGGCGAGGGGCGTGAGGGAGGGATCGGCCCGGCGGCAGGCCAGGACGTCGGCGCGGGCGGCGGCCAGGAGCTGGCGGTTCTTCGAGCCGCCGGCCCGGTACAGGTCGAAGCGGGCCGCGGCGCGCAGCAGATCGGCGTGGGCCCGGGCCCTGGGCTCGGAGAGCTCGACGTCGTGGAGGGCCTCGAGCACCGCCTCCGGATCGCCGCGAAGCCAGGCGGCGGCGGCCTCCACCAGGGTGTCGGGCGGCGGCTCGGCGGCCTCCTGCAGGCGGGCGAGGCGGCTCTCCAGCCGCGCCCCGCGCTCCTTGAGCTCGGGAAGCGAGAGCTCCGCCTCCGCGCTCGCGTCGATCGCCGCCTGGAGATCGGCCCGCCGTCGGGCGAGCTGGGGCGGGTACGGGGCCAGGCTGGAGGTCGCGTCGAGCTCTTGGCGTCCCGTACGGCGCAGGGTCTCCAGCCTCTGGCGCAGCTCCTCCTTCGACTCCGCCGCCGACTCGAGCCGCAGCCCGATCTCCTTGCGCAGCACCTGGAGCTTGGCGCCCGCGCCGCGCGCCAGGTCGGCTGCGTGAGCGAAGTCGCCGGGCGAGAGGGTCGTCGGCGGCACTTCGGCCAAGGCCTGCCGCGCCCGGGAGATCTGGTGGGCGGCCTCGTCGAGGCGGCTCGCCAGGGACAGGTCGCCCTGGTTCCAGACCGGCGCGAGGTCCGGATCGGAGGAGAAGGCCTGGAGCTCCGCGCGGGTCTGGTCGTCGAGATCGATCGCCGCCTGGACCTCCCGGAGCCGTTCCGCCACCTCGGTCTCCCGGGCGAGGCGCTGCTCGCAGGCCTGCCGCCGAGCCTGGAGACGGCCGAGCTCGTCGGGCAGCGACTGGATCACGCCCTGGTGCTCGGACTCGTCCCATGCCGCGAGGGCGCCCGCGCAGTTGTCTTCGCCGGCGAGGGCGAGCCCGAGGTAGAAGTAGGGCAGATAGGGGCGGAAGTGGAGGTAGCGGAAGAGATGAGGGCTCTCCTCGCTCCGCCCCCGGATCGCCTGGCGCAGGAGCCCCTCGGCGCGGGGGAAATCGCCCGCCGCCACCGCGTCGACCCCCGCCCTGTAGCTGTCGAGGAACGCCTGGGCGAAGGCGGGCGTCGCCAGCGCGATGATCGCCGTCAGAGCGACCACCGCCACCACGGCGCCCGACCGCCTCGGCATACGGCCTACTTCCACCATCTCGCCTCCCGGAAGTACTCCACCGGCTCCAGGCGGTAGAACTCCACGCGGCACCGCTGGAGCCCGTCCGCCGTCACGGTCACACGACACAGCCGGGGCTCCTCGCTCGCCGGGTTCGCGAGCTCGACCAGGTACTCGCCCGGAGGCAGATGCAGGATGAGCGGGGTGGCGCGCTCGGCGGGCAGGGGCAACGGGCGGCCGGAGTGGTCGCTCAGGTGCTCCACTTCACCCCAGGGAACGGCGTCGACCTCCAGGGTCCCCTGAGCGAGGGGCGGAGGAGCTGCCTCGGCCTGCGGCGGGGCGGTGGCGGAGGCCTCCTCGGGTGCTCGGGGGCGGCTCCAGAGGCTCCAGAGGCTCCAGGCGAGCAGGACGACGACGGCCGCGGCGAGGGCGCTCGCCAGGAAGACCGCGCCGGCGACGAGCGCGC
>CAZIIB010000595.1:0-3043 GCA_964539125.1 uncultured Thermoanaerobaculia bacterium
TTGGCAGTTCGGCGGGATCCATGGGACTGGCCCCGCCGGGTTCAATACCGCCACCCTGCCGACTATCCAGAGAACTGTCAAGTTATGGGGGAGTTCAGCGTCAGGACGCAAGAGGCAGCTCGTCCCACGTCCTGCCGTCGAGCCGGCGGCCGTGGCGCTTCTTGCGGACGCCTCCCCACTGCTTGAAGAAGAAGGGGACGCGATGAGCTTGGCAGCGGGCACGGATGTCCCGGACCCATTCGGCCGACATGGGCCGTGCTCCCGGCCCGGACTCGCCGCCGACGATCACCCAGTCGATGCCCTCCAGCCCGAGGTCGGGCAGAGGCCCCAGGAGGGGCTCGAGGGAGAGGAATCGGACCGCGGCCGGCACCTCGACGAGATGGCCGATTCGCCAAAGGTAGTCCTCGTTCTCGACGCTCACGCCGACCCACAGGTTGTGCGGCCAGGGTAGGGCGTCTCGTAGGGTCGAGAGGCGCTCGGCACGCTTGGTGAGAAGCTGGAAGTGGTGCCAGTGGGCCTTGCGGATCGTTTCGAAGACGCGACGGATGAGATCCAGCGGGACGTGGTCGTGGAAGAGGTCGCTCATGGAGTTGACGAAGATCCGCCGGGGCTTTCGCCACCGGAGCGGCAGGTCGACCAGATCCTCCTGGAGGGTCACGCGGAATCCGCGGGCGTAGCGGGACTGCCCCATCGCCTGGAGCCGCTTTGCCATGCGCTCGGCGTAGCAGTGCTTGCATCCCGGGCTCACCTTCGTACAGCCGGTGACCGGGTTCCAGGTCGCCTCGGTCCACTCGATGCTGGTAGTCTGGGCCATCTTCGACCTCCTCAGGAGAACAGTAGCGACTGCTGGGGGATGGTGTACTTGCGGACCTCCCTCCAGAACTTGTCTCCGAGCTCATGGCGGCTGAACAGGACGAGTCGGTAGAGTCGCAGGCGCTTCTCCGTGGACTTCACCAGGTGGGTGCTCTCGATTCCCTTGTAGATGTAGCCGAGCTCCTTCATCGATTCGCCGAAGGCGTCGGTCAGGAAGCGGTCGAAGCTCTCCCCGCGAGCCCTGGCGTTCGCCCACGCGTCGCGCCAGCGGGGGTTTCCGAGGAAGTCGTCGACGGTGCGCTTGTCCTCGGAGAGGTAAAGCCCCTCGTTGCGGGTGGCATCGTACCCCGAGGGGATGAGCACCAGGAAGTCCATATAGCGCTCGGCAAGCGAGGTGATCGTGGCGAACCGGAGGTTCCCGAGGCTGTAGGGGTCGACGAAGCAGAACGCCAGCACGCGGTGGCCACGTCTCGGCTCAGGGAGCTCCGCGAGGATTGCGGGCGCGTTGTGGTTGACGTTGCCGCGGACGAAACGGGCATCCACCTGAGGGAAATCGCGGAGGACCCTTGTCTCGAGGACATCGATCTTGGCCGCGTCCGCCTCGCAGAAGACGTACCGGTCGAAGCGGTGTTCAAGGCTTAGGGCGAGCATGGGCGACGCGCCGACGATCCGGCCGGTGCCACGAATCGCAGCGCGGCCGGATCCGGCGAAAAGGTCGAGATAGGCCAGTTCGTCCCATTTCCCGCGCATGCTGGTCGTGAACACATGAGCGTAGGCTCTCACCAGCCGGTACTTCTCCTCCGCCCAGTCGCCGACCTTGGGCGTGAGCAAGCCGTCGTCCTCCAGCGTTGGAATCTCGCTGCCGTTCGAGCGCATCCTAGGCATCTCCTTTACGCCGACTTTACACCTCATGGAGCAGTAGCGCAACCTCGGTGGGCACGCCACGACCCGCTCCCAGAGCCGGCTCGTGTCATCCAGATCGACTCCCGGCAAGGGGGACGGCTTCGTGAGGACCGGGAGAGGCGCGGGTTCTTCGCTCCGCCGCAGGCGCTCCTCGCCGAGATAGGCCCGGAGGCTCACTTCGAGTCGCCGGTTCAATGGTGGATGCCGTTCGGCAGCGAGCTTCTTGGTGTTTACGAGGAGATGGCCAGGGAGATCGATCGTCGGCCGCATGATGGGTTGATGATGCATCATGAGGCTTGGGCTCGGCTGCGTGAGGCGGCCGAGGTGGTGGCGCCCGTCGTGGATCGGCTAGCCGAGGTGGCGGCGGGCGAAGGGACGCGGGGCGCGGCGGCTTGGGATCACCTCTACCACGCCTCGACCGTAAGACCCTCGACGTGGGCGAAGTGTCGATCGACGGCGGCCAGGATCAGCCCGTGCTGGAGCGCGGCCGCAGCGATCCAGACGTCATTCTCGGGGATCGGGCGGCCCTTCGCCTGGAGCTCGGCCTTGAGTGCACCGTACCGGCGCGCCGTTTCGAGATCGTGTGGGACCAGCGGGCACTTCTCGACGAGTCGTGTAATCCGGGTGCGGTACGCCTCGGCCTTCGACGACTTCTCGGCTCCGAAGAGGAGCTCGCCGACCACCGTCACCGAGAGGAATGCCTCGAAGTCGCCGTCGCGTCGCGCTTCGAGATCGATCTCGTGGTTGAGGATCCGGATCGCGATGTTCGTGTCGAGGAGGTACTTACCACTCATCGAGGTCCACCCGCTCGCAGCCTTCCTCGATCGCCTCCATCATCTGCTTGGCCGACTCGCGATCCAACGTTCCGGCGACCTCGAGCAGGTCGGCCGCCGTAGCACCCTTGGGCAATGGCGAGACCAGCCCGTGCACCAAGTCCGCGGCGTGCTTCTGCTGCTCCGGAGTGAGCCGGTCGAGGTCCTTCAGGATGCGTTCCTTGATGGCCGGTTCTGCCACGGTGTCCTCCTCGGCGTTTCGTCAGGCTGCCTCGCTGGGCAGAGCCACTGCCCGGTGCTCGCCATTCTAGCGGACCTGGTCTTGAGCTCAGCGCCGGCCGGGGCGGGGTGGGACCGCCTGCGGCCGGGGGTGGTGAGCGGCTTGGCCGTCAGGCGACGCGGCGGAGGAGGGCTCGGGCTATGGCTCTGGCCAGGTCGGGACCGAGGGACTCGAGGGTGAGGACCAGGGCCTCGGGGTGGGCGGCGAGGGTGCGGTTCGCGTGGTAGAGGAGGGGGAAGTCCTCCTCGGGGCGGGCGAGGTGGCCGAGGTGGTG
>CAZIIB010000596.1:0-3037 GCA_964539125.1 uncultured Thermoanaerobaculia bacterium
CCATCTCGATCTTCGTCGACAGATTCTCCGCGGCTTCCGGGAGATCGCGGCGCCGGATCGCGTCCTCATGGGTGAAGGCTTCGGACCGCCCGGCGCCGACTTCGCCCAACCACCGATTCAGGAGGTGCAGTGACGGATCACGACCAATTCTTCAAGAACCTGTTCCAGGAGTTCTTCGGTGACTTACTCCGGATCGTGGCGCCGGAGCTGGCGCCGCGGCTCCGGGTGGAGGAGCCGACGTTTCTGGAGAGCGAGCTCTTCACCCGATTCCCCGAGGGGAGGCATCGCTACCTCGACCTGGTAGCCCAGGTGAAGACTCTCGAAGGCGAGGCGGAAATGGTGATCGTCCACGTGGAGATCGAAGCCCGTGCTCGGAAGGGGATGGGAAGGCGGCTGTTCGATTACTCGATGCAGCTACTGTTGGAGCATTATCAGCCGATCGTACCCATCGTCGTCTACCTGCGCGGCGGCAAGCCCGACGTGACACGGGAGGTGGTCCGCCTGGAGGCGCTGGGCGAAGTCTTCGTCTCCTTCGTCTACCGTGCCTTCGGACTGTCGAGGAGCGATGCGGCCGCCTACTTGACGCGCCCGGAGCCGCTGGCGTGGGGCCTCGCCGGCCTGATGAGGCCCGGCGCGAAGTCGGCGGCTCGCCACAAGCTGGCATGCCTCACGCCGATCACGAAGGCGGATCTCACCGACCGGCAGCGCGTGCTGCTGGTCAACTGCATCGAGACCTATGTAGACTTGAACGACGCGGCGCAGGCGGAGTATGAAGCTCTCCTGGCCGAGGAGGGAAACGAAGAGGTGGCGACCATGGAAATGACCTGGGCAGGCCGGATCGCACACGACGCGAGGCAGGAAGGCCGCGAAGAGGGCCGCGAGGAAGGACGCGAGAAAGGCCGCGAGGAAGGACGCGAAGAAGGCCGTGGAGAAGGGCAGCGGGAGCTGCTGCTTCGGCAACTCGCGCGCCGGTTCGGGCCGTTGTCGCCGGCCACCAGGAAGCGCGTCGGTGCCCTTACCTCGCCCGAGGAGCTCGCCCGCTTGGCGGAGCGCCTCCTCGACGCCACGAGCATCGAGGAGCTCGGCCTCTAGCCTCGCCGTGCGGGGCCCTCTCGCCTGGTAGCTCGGAGGCGGCGCTGACGAGCTGCCCGATCAGCGCTCGATGGGCGACGCGGCGAGAGCGAGCACTCTTCGTTTCGTACCTGGAACCGAGACTATGACCGAGATCCCTGAGTTGACTCCGGACCAACTCGCGAGGAGCCTTCCGGCGAGCGTGCGAAAGCGCCTGATGCGAGGACACTTCGAATCGGGCGAGGACGTGGCGGCTCTCCGCCGCTTCGTCGGCCTCTCCCAGACCGAGTTCGCCCGCGCCGTCGGGATCAGCGTCCACACCCTGCGCAACTGGGAGCAGGGCCGACGACATCCCGAGGGCCCGGCCATCGCGCTGCTGCGGATCGCTGCCCGCCACCCTCGAATCCTCCGCGAGAGCCTCGCCTCGGCGGCCGGCAGCGCCGCCTGACCCGGCGCCTCGCGAACGCCGACGCCTCGCCGGACGAGCGGCGGGAGCGGCTCGCGTTCCAGACCCCGCCGGAGGATCGTCGCGCAGAGGTGATGCGCTTTCGGCTACCACAGCTTCTGCCGCGGCCATCCGCACCGCCCTGCCGCGCAGGTCCAAGTCCGCCTCCGGGTCCCGCCCGCCCGGGCCGGGAGGTATGCTGGAATCACTGAAGGCAGGAGAGAGATGCCCGAGATTCCCGCGGCAGAGCTTCCGAGAATGGCCCCGACCCACCCCGGCGCGATCCTCCGCGAGGACGTGCTCCCCGCCCTCGGCCTGAGCGTCAGCGAGGCGGCTCGGCAGCTCCGCGTCTCGCGCCAGATGCTCCACTCGATCCTCGCCGAGCGCTCGGCCGTCTCGCCCGAGATGGCCGTCCGCCTGGGCCGCTTCTGCGGCAACGGCCCGAGCCTCTGGCTCCGCATGCAGACGGCGCATGACCTCTGGCACGCCGAGCGGAAGCTCGAGGGCGAGGTGGAGAAGATCCCAAGGCACACGCCGGCCTGAGCTAGCTCCCGGCCCCCTCAGCTTCACTGCACCGCCCGCCGCCCCACATGACTCGGCCCCGGGAAGAGCCGCAGGCCCTGAAGGTGCCAAGGGAGTTGCGACATGGCGAAGACCGCGACCATCACGTACCCGGAAAAGCTCGCCGAGAGCTTGGAGCTGAGCGATGAGCAGGTTCAGCGTGAGCTCGGCGTCGTGGCGGCGGCGAAGCTTTACGAGCTCGGCCGGGTCTCAGCCGGCCAGGCTGCGGAGATCGCCGGTCTGAGCCGGCTTGCCTTCCTCCGGCGGCTTGCGGTGATGGGTGTCCCAGCCATCAATCTCAACGGCTCCGAGGCCGAGGCCGAAGTCGAAGCTGCACGGGATCTGGCTGGATGAGCCTGTGGGTCGTCGATGCCAGCCCCGTCAGGTAACCTCGGGGTCCCTCGGTCTGCCACCTCAAAGACGAGGTATCGTTGCTTACTGGAGGCGATGATGACTCGCGAGACGCTTCACCAATTGGTCGAGGATCTGGACGAGAAGGACCTGTCCACTGCGAGCCGAGTGCTGGGGGCGCTTCGCGACAGCCGACGAGAGCCAGATCCGCTCCGCGCTCTTGACATGGCACCCGAGGATGACGAGCCCGAGACGCCGGAGGAGCGCGCAGCCGTCGAAGAGGCGCTCCGCGAGATCGAAGAGGGGAAGCCGGGCCTCACGACCGAAGAGCTGAAGCGCGAACTGGGAATCGCGTGAAGCTGACGGTCACTTGGCGCACGCCTGCTCGCCGGGAGCTGCGACGCCTGGACCCACAGGTACAGCGCCGGGTAGTTGCAGCGATCGAGCGCTTCGCCGAGACCGGCCATGGCGATGTCGTCCAGCTGACCGATGTCCGTCCACCACAGTACCGGCTCCGGACTGGGTCGTGGCGAGTCCGCTTCCTTGTCGATCGGGAGACAGCCGATCTCCAGGTACTCCACGTCCGACATCGGGGGAAGGCTTACCGTT
>CAZIIB010000597.1:0-3032 GCA_964539125.1 uncultured Thermoanaerobaculia bacterium
CCCCCAGACGAGCTGGATGCGCCGGGCCACCGCCGGGTCGGTGGTGAACACCAGAATCGACGCCTCCGGGCGGTTCCGGGCGATCATCCGGGCGGTGAACCCACCCTGGCTGAACGCCACGATGCGCTGGACCGGGAGGCGCTCGGCGGCGTAGCCGGCGGCGGCCGAGACCACCTCGGCGATCGCGAGCGGGCTCGCGTCCCGCGGCCGCTCGCCGCCGAAGACCGGGAAGGGCCGGCTCTCCCGCCCCGCCCGCTTCGAGCGCCGGTCGAACGCCTCGGCCTCCCGGATCACCCGGTCCATCACCTCGACCGCCTCGACGGGGTAGCTCCCGGCGGCGGTCTCGCCCGAGAGCATGAGGGCGTCGGCGCCGTCGAGCACCGCGTTGGCCACGTCCGAGGCCTCGGCCCGGGTGGGGCGGGGCTGGGTCATCATGGACTCGAGCATCTGGGTGGCCACGATCACCGGCTTGCCCTGGTCGCGCCCGGCCGCGATGATCTCCTTCTGGAGCACCGGCACCCGGTAGAGCGGCACCTCGACTCCCAGGTCGCCGCGCGCCACCATCACGGCGTCCGCCGCCTCCACCAGCTCCCCGAGGTGGTCGATCGAGCCCTGGCGCTCGAGCTTGGCGATGAGTGGCAGCCGCCCGCCGGCCTCGGCCGCCACCGCCTGCAGGGCCTCCAGGTCGTCAGCCCGGTTCACGTAGCTCGCCGCCACGTAGTCGACCGCTTCTTCTACCGCGAAAGCGAGGTCTGCTCGGTCCTTGGCCGAGATCAAGAAGGGCAGCGAAGTGTCGGGGAGGTTGACTCCTTTCCGGCTCGAGACGCGCCCGCCGTGAACCACTCGGGCGGTCACGGCGCCGTGCGCCGCGGACTCGATCCCGAGCTCGACCAGGCCGTTGTCGATCAGCAGCCGCTCGCCCGGCCGGAGGTGGTCGAGCAGATCCGGGTTGCCGATGGGCAGCGCCGGGCCCTCCGTGCCGCCGCTCGCATCCTCTCCGGGCGCGGTCAGGCGGATCGTCTGGCCGTCGGCGAGCTGCCGGCTCCCGCCCTCGATCTCGCCCAGCCGGTAGCGGGGGCCCATGAGGTCCAGGACGATGGGGACGAAGCGGCCCGTCTCTTCGGCGAGCCGCCGTACGGCCCGCATCAGCGCGCGATGCTCCTCGTGATCGCCGTGGGAGAGGTTCAAGCGGACCACGTCCAGACCGGCCTCGAACATCCGGCCGATCACCTTCGTCGAGGCGCTCGCCGGCCCGAGGGTGGCCATGATCTTGGCTCGCCGCTCCATGGGAGGCGAAGTATAGCCGCCGGCCGGCCTCGCTCCGGCGTGCTAGCATGTCGTATGCCGTAGTTGCGGCGTGCAGCACTGAGCCGGCGCCGTTCCCGCGGCGCCCCGCCGGAACCCGCGCTCGACAGGAGCCCCACCCGATGTTCGACGGTCTGCAGAACAAGCTCCAGGACGTCTTTCGCCAGATCAAGGGCGAGGGCAAGATCACGGAGGCCCGCCTCGACGCGGCGCTTCGCCAGATCCGCCTGGCGCTGCTCGAGGCGGACGTCCATTTCCGGGTGGTCAAGCCGTTCATCGCGCGCATCCGCGAGCAGGCCCTGGGCCAGGACGTGCTCCAGAGCCTGACCCCGGCCCAACAGGTGGTGAAGATCGTCCGCGACGAGCTCGCCGGCCTGCTCGGGGAGGAGGGGTCAGAGCTCGCCCTCTCGGCGCGGCCGGCCGTCGTCCTGCTCTGCGGCCTCCAGGGCTCGGGCAAGACCACCACCGCCGGCAAGCTCGCCTTGCGCCTGAAGGGCAAGGGCCGTCACCCGGTGCTGGTGGCCGCAGACCTCCAGCGGGCCGCCGCCGTCGAGCAGCTCGTCCAGGTCGGCGCCGGAGTCGACGTGCCGGTGGTGACCCCCGACGGGGGCGGCGGCGGGGGCGAGCCGGTGCAGCAGCTGGTCCGGCGCGCGGTCAAGGAGGCCAAGGAGCGGGGCTGGGACACGGTGCTCGTCGACACCGCCGGCCGGCTCCACGTGGACCAGGCCCTGATGGAGGAGCTCCGGGGCCTGGCCGACATCCTGTCGCCCGACGAGACCCTCTTCGTCGCCGACTCGATGACCGGCCAGGACGCGGTCAAGAGCGCCGCCGACTTCGCCGAGGCGATGCCCCTGACCGGGGTCATCCTGACCAAGCTCGACGGCGACTCCCGGGGTGGCGCGGCCCTCTCCATCCGCACGGTCGCCAAGGTGCCGATTCGCTTCGTCGGCGTGGGTGAGAAGGCCGGCGACCTGGAGCTCTTCCATCCCGAGCGGATGGCCTCCCGGATGATCGGCATGGGTGACGTGATGTCGCTCATCGAGCAGGCCGAAGAGCGCATCGACCGGGACGAGGCCGACCGCCTCGCCAAGCGCATGGTCGAGGAGGAGTTCACCCTCGAGGACCTGCGCGACCAGCTCCGCCAGATCCGGCGCATGGGTCCATTGAGCCAGATCATGGAGATGCTCCCCAAGGCGGGCCCGTTCCGCGGCATCGAGGGGGCGAACGTCGACGAGCGCGAGCTCACCCGGATCGAGGCGATCATCAACTCCATGACGCCCCTCGAACGGCGTCGCCCCAAGGTGCTGAACGGCAGCCGCCGCAAGCGAATCGCCCGGGGCTCGGGCACCCGGGTGCAGGACGTCAACCGCCTCCTCAAGCGCTACGTCGAGATGAAGAAGATGATGAAGGCGGTCAAGAAGGGCGGCATGCTGAAGCGGATGATGGGAATGGGCGGAATGGGGGGCATGGGGCTGCCGGGCCGGTGACCGCCGACCGTCCCGCGGTGCGGTTTGCCGGCACGGCCGCTTGCTGCTACACTCTCCGCCTTTGCGTCGCGGGTCGCCCGAGCCCGTGCAGCGTAGGTGTGCGCTCCAACGGGCGGTCCGGCGACGCCACGAGCTGCCTCGGTGCAGAGATACGGTCAGGCACCGAGGGCGCCGGGGCGCTGCCCCAGCAAGGCGCGCGACCGAGGCATACCCGAAGGTCTGTCGCAGGGAGCGCAACGC
>CAZIIB010000598.1:0-3029 GCA_964539125.1 uncultured Thermoanaerobaculia bacterium
GCGCTCCCACCACCAGCGCCAGCGCCGTTTCGGAATGTAGCGGGGTCTCCCGCCGGGGAAACGGCGGGCGCCGCTCGAAACGCAAGACGCAAGGCGCCCGCCTCGGCTCGCCCCGCGCTTCACCGGCCTCGGGCTCCGGCAGCGTGTCGTAGGCGCCGGGCTCGACGTTCCCCGGGCGGGAGGCTCCGCTACCGGAGGTCGGATAAGCTCCGAGCCCAACCTACGTTCTGGAAGGAGGTCCCGCATGCACTGGCTCGCTCTCGCCGTCCTGCCCCTCTTCGGTCTCGCCGCCCTCGGCGGCTCCAGCGCTCCGGCGGAGGGACCTCATCGGGAGATCCTGGCGCCCAGCCCCTCTCCCCTGCCGGTCTTCTCCCCCGCGGTGCGCACCGGCAACCTGGTCTTCCTCTCGGGCCAGATCGGCAACAAGCCCGGCACCCTGGAGCTGGTGCCCGGGGGCATCGGCCCCGAAACCGAGCAGACCCTGACCAACATCAAGACGCTCCTCGAGAAGATCGGCCTGTCGATGGACGACGTGGTCAAGTGCACGGTCTTCCTCGCCGACATCGACGACTACAAGGCCATGAACGAGGTCTACGCCCGCTTCTTCCCGAAGGACCCGCCGGCCCGCTCGGCGTTCGCCACGACCGGCCTCGCCCTCGGCGCCCGCACCGAGATCGAGTGCATCGCGGCGGCGCGCTAGGTGGCTTCGGCAGCGGGTCGCCGAAAACCCAGTAGGGCCACTCCTGCGAGCAAGCCGAGCAGCCCGTAGACCGGCGCCATGTAGCGCGCCAGGTCCGAGACCGCCGCTGAAACGACCCACATGTAGGCGACCACTCCCAGGACCAGCCAGAGGGCCGGGTCCCGTCGGCTCCGCCGGAGCCAGCGCACTCCGCCCGCCACCGCGAGGATCCACCACGGCATGTGGAGGACCAGGATCCAGAGGTCCCAGCGCCCGCTGTCGGACAGGTACCACGTCTTCGCCAGCTTGGCCCCGTAGAGCGTGGCCAACGACAGCGGGTCGCGCGCCAGCCACTCGAGGTTGAAGTCGACCACGCCGCGCAAGCTCTGGGGCGGTGGATCGGGGTCGTGGCGCAGAGCGTCACTCACCGTGAAGCCCGCGTGGCGACGGATCCCGTCGAAGAAGGCGTAGTAGACCACCGGCGCCGCGAACGCCCCGCTCCGGCCCATCCGCCGCTGGAGGAGCGACCAGGGAAGCAGGACCAGCGCCTGGCTGGCGAGCGCCGCGACCAGGGCGAGAACCGCCCACCGGACCGGCCGCCGGGTGCCCGAGCAGCGGACCCCCCAGACGACGAGCGGCGCCAGGGCGAGGAGGAGAAACTGGGGATTGGCCCGGACCAGGCAGGCGGCCCCGAGGACCGCGCCGGCGGCCGCCAGCTTGCCCACCAGGTTCGGAACCGGCCGCTGGAGGGCCGCCGCCAGCAGCAGCAGCGCCGCGAGGAAGAGCGGCTGGAAGAGGAGCGCGGCGAGGCCCTTGGCGCTCGCCAGGGCGAAGATCGGAGCCGCCGCCAACCCGAGGCCCGAGGCGACCCCCAGGAACCGGTTCCGGGTCAGGCGCAGGCCGAGTAGCGTCGAGAGCACGCCGGAGAGAAGCACGGGCAACCAGTCCACCAGGAGCTTGCCCGTCCAGTAGGGCAGCCCCAAAGTGCGGGTCAGCCACCATTTGAACGCCATGTAGTAGCCGAAGCCCGGCGGCCAGATCGCCACGTTCGGGTACCCCTGCTCGAGCACGTCCAGCATGACGTGGACGTGGTCGTGATTCGGCTGTGGATCGAAGTTCCCGGTCAAGCTGGAGATGCCCAGGACCAGAAAGTGGAGGGCGAAGAAGACGGCGACCAGGAAGATCCATCCGCGGCGGCCGAGGCTCCCTCCGTCGCGGTCGCGGAACGGGAAGGGCCAGGCGCCCGCTTCCGGCGGCGAGATGGGCTCTGGAGGATCGAAGCGCACGAGGCATCCACGGGTCGTGACGGGCCGCCATCATAGCGGGCGGTTGACCGGCTCACCGCGAGCCCCCACAATCCGGCGCATGAGGATCCTGTGGGTGGGGACCAAGCTCCCCGTGCCGCCGGTGGACGGCGGCCGCCTGGTCGCTTGCCGGACGCTCGAGGCCCTGGCCGCCGCCGGCGCCGAGATCACGCTGGTCGCACCCTACGACCCGGGGGAGACGGGCGCCGCGGAGCTCTCCCGGGCGCAAGAGGAGCTCGGCCGCTTCTGCTGGCCCTGCCCGGTCGCCGTCGAGCGGCGCGGCCGGACCGGCGCCGCTCTCGCGGCGGTCGCCACCGGGCGGCCGGCGTCGATCGTCCGCCACACCGTGCGGGCGGTCGGCGCCGAGGTCGCGCGACGCCTCCGCTCCGATCGCTTCGACGTGGTACACGCCGAGCAGCTCCAGGCGTTCACCCAGGCGGCGCCGGCGGCGGAGGCGGCGGGTCTGCCGGTGGTCCTCCGGGCCCAGAACGTGGAGAGTGACCTCTGGGCTGCCGCCGCCGCCCTCGGCGGCTGGGCAGCAACCTGGCTGCGCCGCGAGGCGAGGACGCTCGCGGCCTACGAGGGCGAGGCGGTCCGCCGCGCCGCGTTGACCGTTGCCCTCACCGAGCCCGACGCCCGGCGCCTGCGCGAGCTCGCCGGCCCGGCCTCGACCGTGACCACCGTCCCCCCACCCTTCCCCACCGAGCTGCCCCCGGGCGACCAGCCGCTCTCCGGCGAGCCCGCGGTCGTGCTCCTGGGAAGCGGCGGTTGGCTCCCCAACCGGGACGCCGCGCGCCGGTTTGTGCGGGAGGTCTGGCCGCGCATCCCGGCGAGCCTGCCCGGCGCCCGCCTCCACCTCTTCTCGCCCGAGGACGAGCTTCCCGCTCCCCTGCCCGCCGGTGTCGTACCGCACCCACCCCCCACCGAGAGCCGGCAGGCCTTCGCTCCGGGCTCGATCCTGGTGGTGCCGGTGCGGATCGCCTCGGGGCTGCGCATGAAGATCCTCGAGGCGTGGGCCCGAGGAGTTCCGGTGGTGGCCACCCCGG
>CAZIIB010000599.1:0-3020 GCA_964539125.1 uncultured Thermoanaerobaculia bacterium
TCGAGATCGGCTCCATCTCCAAGGTCTTCACCGGCATCCTCCTGGCCGACGCCGTGGTGGAGGGCAAGCTCGGCCTGGACGACACGCTGGCCGAGCGCCTGCCGGTCCACTTCCAACAGCCCGAGACCGGTGCCCTGACCCTCCGGGAGCTCGCGACCCACACCTCCTGCCTTCCCCGCCTTCCCTCCAACATGCTCCACGCCGACAGCGCCGACCCCTACGCCCGCTACGACAGAAAGGCCCTCTTCGAGTACCTGGCGAGCGCCAAGCCGGAGGGCGAGCCGCCCTGCACGGCCGACTACTCGAACCTCGGCTTCGGGATCCTGGGCGTCGTCCTGGAGGAGGCCTACGGCAAGCCGTGGGCGGTGCTGGTCGAGGAGAAGATCGCCGGCCCCTTGGGCATGCCCGACACCGCCCAGGAGCTCTCGAGCGCCGAGCTGGAGCGCTTCGCCCTCCCCTGGGACGGCGACCGGCGGGCGCAGCCGTGGACCTTCCAGGCGATGGCCGGTGCCGGCGCCCTGCGCTCGACTCTCGCCGACCTGGCGAAGCTCGCCGACGCCCTACTCGCCGGCTCGAAGGGCCCCCTGGGGGCAGCGTGGCCGGTGCTCGCCGGCGACTACGCCCAGATGCCCATGGAGGGGGGCGAGATCGGCCTGGCGCTGGTCCACGCCCGGTACCACGGCGAGGACGCCTACTGGCACGACGGCGGGACCGGCGGCTACCGGAGCCTCCTCCAGGTTCGTCCGGCGAGCGGCCGCGCCTTCATCATCCTGGCGAGCAACGCCCAGGCGGCGCCCCGCGCGTCCCTCGCTCTCGCCGTGGCTCGCGTCGTGGCTCCGGTCTGCCGAGGAGCCGGTGACGCGCACCGAGATCGAGCTGCCCGCCGAGACCCTCGACGACTACGTGGGCGTCTACTCGATCGACCGCTCGGCGCGGTTCACGATCCTCCGGCGGGGCGACGGCCTGGTCACGCGGCTCACCGGT
Source organism: uncultured Thermoanaerobaculia bacterium (assembly GCA_964539125.1). Classification (GTDB taxonomy): domain Bacteria; phylum Acidobacteriota; class Thermoanaerobaculia; order Multivoradales; family DATKCC01; genus CAVUBL01. The sequence goes on from CAZIIB010000599.1 coordinate 985, forward strand.
CAGGCCTTCGTCCCGATCTATCCCAGCGCCAAGGACGAGTTCTTCTACAAGGTCGTGGACGCGCAGCTCAGCTTTCACCGGGACGCAGAGGGGAAGGTCGCGGGCGTCACGCTCCACCAGAACGGCCGCGACGTTCCGGCGTCGCGCGATCCCGGTCCGGCCCCGCACATCGAGTTCCCCAACGCCGCGGCCCTCGCGGACTACGCCGGGGACTACGACTTCGGCCGCTTCATGGCCGGCGCGACGATCACGGTCCGCGCCGCGGGCGAGGTGCTCCTGGTGCGGCTCACGGGCCAGCCGGAGCTCCCTGTCTACTGCGTCGGCAAGGACCGGTTCGAGTACGACGTCGTCGAGGCGAGCCTCGACTTCGTGCGCGACGACGCGGGGAAAGTGGTGGCCCTCGTCCTGCACCAGAACGGGATGGACATGAGGGCGCCCAGGCGGTGAGCGAGCGCGCCGCGGGGCGCCTCCGGCGGGGAGGTCCGACGTGAGCAACGTCCTGCTCGAAGAGGTCCGCTACAAGGTGACCGAGACGCCGCGCGGCACCTGGAAGCGCTACGTCTATCCGACGGGCGCGTCCTACGCCGAGTACACCTCGAAGTCGATGCTCCTCGGCCTCCCCCTCGTCCACTACACCCGCGGGCTCTGTCCGGAGACCGGTACCCACCGCCTGGCCCGGGGGTTCCTCGCCGTGGGGCGCCGGGCGGTCGGGGTGATCGCCCTGGGGCGGGTTGCGGCGGGTGTCGTGGCGCTCGGCCAGGCGAGCGTCGGCGTCCTGGCGCTCGGGCAGGCCTGCGCCGGCTTCGGCGCCGTGGGCCAGCTCGCCTTCGGCATGGCCCTGGGCATCGGCCAGCTCGCCACCGGCTACGTTTGCGTGGCCCAGCTCGGAGTGGGCAAGTGGGTGCTGGCCCAGCTCGGCCTCGGCAAGCACGTCTGGGCCATGCGGGTCCGGGACCCCGCGGCCGTCGAGTTCTTCAAGACCCTGGCGCGCGGCGCGCTGCCACCCCGGCTCTGAGCGTCCGGAACGCGCTCAGCCGCCGCCGCGGCGCCGGGCGAGCGCGAAGACGTCGGCCACGGTGCGCAGGGTGGCGAGCTCTTCCTCGGCGACCTCGATGCCGTAGCGGTCCTCGACCGTCGCCACCAGGTTGACCAGGTCGATCGATTCGGCGCCGAGGTCCTCCACCAGGCGGTCGCCGGCGGCGACCCGGCGCTTGCCGAGCTGGAGTGCGACGAGCCGTTGGATCTCTTCGATCGTGGGCGTCATGGGGCGGTCACCTCGTGGCCGAGCTGTCGAGCGTTCTGAGGGTCTCCTCGGCGATCGCGGCGGCGAGGGCGAGGTCCATGTCGGAGTCCGGGTAGAGGATATCGGGCCGCAGCTCGCAGGTGAGCGTCGCCGCGGTCTCGAACCGCCCCGGCTCCCGGCGTCTCGCGGTGAGAGACTACACTTCGACCCGACCTCGCAACGACCTTGCCCGATCCGCCGATGCCCCGACCGAGAGATCCCGCCACCCTCGTCGAGGTGCTCGACCGCCAGGCGGCGGCGCGGCCGGACCGGGTGGCGCTCCAGCTCGGCGAGCTGGCGGTCACCTTCGGTGCGCTGGCCGCGGCGAGCGAGGGCTTCGCGGCGCGGCTCCTCGCGCTGGAGGTCGAGCGGGGCGGCCGGGTGGTCCTGGTGCTGCCCAACGGGCCCTCCTTCTTCGCCGCGTTCTTCGGAGCTCAGCGAGCCGGCGCCGTGCCGGTGCCGATCTACCCCGAGTCGGGCCTCGACCGGATCGCCGACCTGGCCTCTTCGTGCGGCGCGAGGGCGGTGGTGCTTCCCGCGGAAGCCCCGGACGAGGTGACGGAAAAGCTGACCGCCCAGCTCGCGGCGCGCCCCGCGGCCGCCGGAGCGGGAGTGCTCCGCGCGACGGACGCGGCCGCGCCGTCGGATCGCGGGGCTCTGCCGCTCTCCTGGCCCGCCGTCGGCCCGGACGACCCGGCCCTCCTCCAGTACACCTCGGGCTCGACCGGCGATCCCAAGGGGGTGGTCGTCACCC
>CAZIIB010000600.1:0-1240 GCA_964539125.1 uncultured Thermoanaerobaculia bacterium
CTTCGCCAACCTGGCCATTCCCACCGACCGCAACGCCACCGTCGTCGCCTACCGCGCCGACCATCTCGGCGACTACTCGAACATCGACTGGTACGATCTGAAGCGGAACCGGGGCGGCACCTTGATCACCCTGGGCCAGGAGCTGCGCCGGATCACCACGCCGGTCACCCGGGTGGTGCACTTCGACTACGTCAACAGCGAGGGCGTCACCATTCCCGGCTACCTCTACTACCCGGCCCATTACGACAGCACGAAGTCCTACCCGATGGTCGTCGACACCTATGGCGGTGTCATCGGCTTCGGCGATGGCTGGATGTGGGGCAACTCCTTCTTCTCCAACCGTGGCTACTTCGACTACATCGTGGTGCCCCGTGGCGCCTCGGGCTACGGTCAGGACTTTTCGGACGGGCACGAGGGCGAGTGGGGCGCCACCACCAGCGTGGACATCAACCAGGGGGTCCGGGCGGTGATCTCGCGGGTCAAGGGGGTTGACGGCACCCGGGTCGCCTGGGATTCGGGAAGTTATGGCGGCTTTTTGGCGATGTACCTCCTGTCGATGCCCAAGGACGATCCCAACTACTTCCCCTACGCCACCGCCGTGGGCGGCTATGGCATTTCCGACATCGCCAACTACTGGGGCATCGGCAACTGGGGCCAGTGGTACATGGAGGTTTCCGCGCCGGGCAAGCTCCCCTGGAGCACTCCGCAGTGGTTCATCGATCACTCGCCGATCTACCGCGCCGACAACATCACCGTGCCGCTGCTGCTCGTGCACGGCGATGCGGACCAGAACGTTCCCGTGGGCAACTCGGACGAGATGTACACCGCATTGAAGACCCTCAACCGCAACGTCACCTTCATTCGCTGGCCGGGCGAGGGGCACGGGACGGTGAAGGACCGGATGCACTACATGGAGCGCAAGCGCATCGAGCTGGAGTGGTTCGACAAGTGGCTGCGCGATCGTCCGGGAGCTTTCGAGGCGCGGATCAAGGACGATATGAAGAAGTAGGCGAGGTCGACCCGTCGCGAAGGGGCACGGCCATCCTCCGCCGCTCCTTCCCGGCCGGTTCGGTCATTCTTCGTTGCCTTCGGGGGCGGCCTCCTTCGGCGTCGCCTGGAGGTTCAGGGCCGGCAGGCCGCCGCGCTTCAGCTTGCGGTTGAGCGCTGGGACCTCGCCGGCCAGGGCCTGCCAGCTCGCCAGCGCGACGCCGATCTGGCCCTCGGCCTTCTCTGCTGCTTC
>CAZIIB010000600.1:1250-3020 GCA_964539125.1 uncultured Thermoanaerobaculia bacterium
CCTGGGCGGTGGTGGGCGTCACGTCGGCGGCTCCGATCTGGCGGTAGAGGGAGCCGACCTGCCCCTGGAGGGCCTGCAGGCCCAGTGCGGCAGGCGTCTTGCCCTGGGCCGGGCTGCCCTCCAGGGCGTCCTTGAGCTTCTGGTCGAAGGCGTGGAGCTCGCGGCCCAGCGGCCCCTTGGCGTCATCGCCGATCGAGGCGATCTGCTCGCGCACGGCCCGGGCCGAGCTCACTGCCTTCGTCGCCTCGCTCATCCGCTTCGCCAGCCTCCGCTCGAGGTCGAGCTGCCGCGCGAGCCCCTCCGCGGGCGTCTTCACCCGCGGGTCCATGGTCACCTCGAGAGGCGCCGTCCGGCTCTTGCCGTCCACGGTCAAGCGTACCGTGTAGCTGCCGGGCAGGACCAGGGGTCCCTGGGGCACCCTCGGCGTGTCGTGGGGCACGGCGCTGATGGGGTAGGAGCGACGGGCGACCTGCGGCGCCGCGTAGCGCAGGTCCCACACCCAGCGGTGCATGCCCGACGTCGCCGGCAGGCTCCGGAAGGGGCGAACCCAGTAGGTGGGAACCATCTGCTTCGCCAGGTCCTCCGCCGAGAGCTCGGGCTGGTCGGCGCTCGAGTAGCTCCGGATCAGCTCGCCGCCGGGGCCCAGGATCTCCAGCGTCACCGGGCCGGAGGCGGCCTGACCCAGGGCGTAGTCGATCACGGCACCGGCCGGCGGGTTCTCGCCCATGGGTTCGTCGGCCGGAAGCGGCGTGTCGGTGTTGGTGTTCCGGCGCACGCGCACCGCCGGCGTCGGCTGGAAGAGATGGACGGTTTCGCCCGACACCCCTTCTGCCAGCAGGGCGCTCAGCTGGCGAAGCGGCGCCAGATCGTCCAGGATCCAGAACCCCCGCCCGTGAGTCGCCACGATCAGGTCGTCGTCGTGGATCCACAGATCGCGCATGGAGGTGTGGGGCAGGTCGAGCTGGAGCGACTGCCAGTGGCCGCCGTCGTCGAAGGAGACCCAGACTCCCGTCTCGGTGCCGGCGTAGAGGAGGCCCTTGCTCACCGGGTCCTCGCGCACCGCGTTGACCGGCGCGTCGGCGGGGAGCCCCGAGGTGATCTTCTGCCAGGTCTTGCCGCCGTCGTGGGTGCGGTAGATGTACGGCGCCAGGTCGTCCACCCGCAGGCGGCTCACCGAGGCGTAGGCCGAGGCATCGTCGAAGTGGGAGGCCTCGATCTGGGTCACCTTGCTCCACGGGGTGAGCTCCGGGGGCGTCACGTCCTGCCAGCTCTGGCCGCCGTCCCGGGTCACCTGGATCAGGCCGTCGTCGGTACCCGCCCAGAGGGTGTCCAGGGTCTTGAACGACGGGCCCAGGGCGTAGACCGCGCCCCGCTTCTCGGCCGCCGCCTCGTCCTTGTCCGCCAGGGTACCGAGGCTCTCCGGGATGCCGGGGTGCTCGCGGGTGAGGTCCGGGCTGATCGTCTTCCAGGTGGCCCCGCCGTCCCGGGTCTCGAACACCTCGTTGGCGGCGTAGTAGAGGACGTGGGGGTCGACCGGCGAGAAGATGATCGGCTGGGTGCGGTCCACCCGGTACTCGTCACCCAGCACCGGGATCGGCGTCACGCTCTGGGTTTGCCCCGTCGACCACCGGTACTTGGTCACCACGTTGCGGCCGGCGCCGTAGACCACGTCCGGGTCCAGCGGGTCGGGGGCCACGTAGCCGTACTCGATCACCCCCACCGGGTGCCAGTCCCGGATCGTGACGGCGCCGTCGTCGCCCCGGCTCTTGA
>CAZIIB010000601.1:0-3016 GCA_964539125.1 uncultured Thermoanaerobaculia bacterium
CTGGAGAAGCGTCCGGCCTCCGAGATCCGCCGGGCCGCCAAGGAGGAAGGCATGATCTTCCTGCGCGAGTCGGCCCTCGAGAAAGTCTTCCAAGGGATCACCACGCTTCGTGAGATCAACAAAGTTACCTTCGTCGATTGAGCGGCTCCTGGGGTCCGAGCCGATCGCGCCGCCGCCCTTCGCCTTTGCCTGCTCGTCGTCGCGGCTCTCCTTCGCCGCCTTCGAGCGCGAGGCGGGGCGGCTGGTGCTCGGCGAGTTCCGCGGCGAGGAGCTGGCGCCCGAGACGTTCCAACACGGTCTCCTGGGCGGGCCGCCGCGGGAGGCCCGGGCCTTCGAGGAACGGGTGAGCGGGTTCGTCTCCGGGCTCGGAGCGCCGGTGCGCGAGGCCTCGCTGGTGCTCCCCGACGCCTGGCTGCGAACCGCCTTCGCCGAGGTCGACCAGGTCTCGGGCAACGGCCAGAGTCGGGAGGAGATGCTGCGCTGGAAGCTCAAGCGACTGGTCCCCTTCCGGGTCGACGAGCTGCGGGTGCGGGCGGTCGAGGTGGCTCCGGTGCCCGGGCAGAGCGAGGCCCATCGGTTGCTCCTCGGGTTCGGCATCGAGACGCTCCTCGGCCAGCTCGAGGCGGCGTTCGCCGCGGCCGGAGTCCACGTGGGGCGGATCACGAACCGCGGGCTCTCGGCGTGTGGCGCCCTGGCGGGGATGCGACCCGAGAGCGGGCTCGAGGGGCTGGTGCTGGTCACCGACGAGGGCTACACCCTGGTCTTCACGCTCCACGGCGAGCCGGTGCTCCACCGCTTCAAGACCTTCTCCGACAGCCTGCCTTCCGAGGCGCAAGGCGATGCGGTTCGGCGCGATGTGCGCCTGACCCGGACCTTTCTCGAGGATCGCTTTCCCGGCGAGGAGCTGGCGCCGGTGCTGCTCGCCGCTCCGGAGGAGGCGGTCCCGTCGTGGGCGCTCTGGCTCGAGGAGGGGATCGAGCGGCCGGTGCAGCCGGTCGGCCCGGACCACCTGGTGCCGCTCGAGGCCCGCGGGGCGCGTCCGCCCTGGCCGGAGCTCCTGCCCCTCGCCGGCGCCGCCAGCCAGGAGATCTCCGGATGAGCCGGGGCCACCTCAACCTGGCGGCGGAGCCGTTCGTCAACACCCGCCCCGTGATCCGGCTCTCGGTCCTCCTGTGGCTCGTCGGCGTACTCTTCCTGGCGGGGAACGTCTGGCTCTACTGGGACTTCCTCACCGGGCGCAGCGACGTCCACGCGCGGCTCGCGGAGGTCGACCACTCGATCGCCACAGAGCGCCAGAGGATCGACGCCCTCGATCGGGAGCTCGCCGGCTTCGATCTCGAGCAGCAGAACGACCAGGCGAGCTTTCTCAACGACCGCATCGATCGCCGCCGCTTCTCGTGGAGCCGGCTGTTCGACGAGCTGGCGGCGATCCTGCCCCGGGACGTCCGCCTCCAGAGCCTGCGCCCCGCGGGGGTCGAGGACAACACCGCCCGGCGCCGCCAATCCCGGAGCACCCAGGACGAGGTGAAGGGCGACCGCGTCGTCCTGAACATCGACGGTGAGGCTCGCACCGACCAGGCCATTCTCGACTTCGTCGACGCCCTCTTTGCCGAGCCCTCGTTCGAGAAGCCGGACCTCCAGCGTCAGGCGAAGGAGAACGACAAACTCATCCGCTTCAGTCTCGACGCGATCTACCGGCCTCCCGCCGCCGACCGGGTCCCGCCCGCCGCTCAGGCTGCGCCTGCTTCCGCCCAGGCTCCGACCACGAGCGATCCGGCCACGCCCACCGGCGCGCAGGCGCCGCATCAGACCCCGGAGGGCGCCCCATGAGCCTCGGCAACGGCATCTGGAGGCGTCGCGTCTGGGTCTGGCTCCCGGCCCTCGTCTTCTTCTTCCTGAACGTGGCCCTCTTCTCCACCTACCGGCTGGTGGTCGCCGGCCGGCTCCAGGCCGCGCGTCAGGAGCTCGCGTCCAAGGAGGCCACCCTCGAACGCCTCCACCAGGAGGCCGAAGCGAGGAATGGGCGCGTGGTGGCGGCCCGCACCACGGCCCAGCGGATGCAGGAGCTCTACCAGGACCGCTTCTCCACGCAGAGCCGCCGGTTCACCGCGATCACCGCGGAGATCCGTGACCTGGCCCGGCGGGCGGGGCTCGAGCCCTCGGCGATGAGCTACCCGACCCAGGAGATCGAGGACTACGGGCTGGTCAAGCGCAACTTCACGTTCAGCGTGCAGGGCACCTATCAGGACCTTCGCCGGTTCATCAACCTGCTCGAGCTCACCCCCTCGTTCGTCACCCTGGAGCAGGTGAGCTTGAACGGGGAGGATGGGGCCAAGCTCGGCATCCGGCTCAACCTCTCGACCCTCTTCGCCCAGGAGGAGACGCCGGCTCCGGCACCGGGCGCGGGCCGGGCTCCAGGCCAGGGCGAGGGAGCCCGGGGTGGCACCTCGTGAACAAGCGAACCTGGTTCATGTTGGCGATCCTCGGGTTCGTCGTCCTTCTCGCCGTGCTCAGCCGGGGCGGCGGAGACGAACCGGCGGCCCCGGCTCCTCGGGCGGCGTCCCGGGCCGAGGGGCGTCGTCCGGCGGCCGGGCAGCCGGTGGACGAGATCGTGGAGCTCGAGCCGGTCGAGCCGGAGAACGTACCCTCCAAGTACGAGCCGGGCCGCGATCCGTTCCGCTTCTACCAGGCGCCACCGCCCCCCCCGCCCCCGCCGCAGCCGAAGCCGGCGCCGGCGCCGCAACCGGTGGCGCCGGCGCTCCCGCCGCAGCCGGCGGCGCCGCCCAAGCCGCAGCCGCCGCCGCTCACCTTGAAGTACCTGGGCAGCTTCGGCCCCGCGGATCGGCCGATCGATCGGAATTCGGCAATGGACAACGGACGATCAGGCATGGTCACACAATCTTGGCCGTGGTGGTTCGGAGGCGTCCGACGAGGTAGCCGGTGAGCACCGCGTCGATCGGCTTGGCGGTATTGACCAGGACGTAGTCCACGTGGTTGCGCTCGCAGCCGGTCCGCA
>CAZIIB010000602.1:0-3015 GCA_964539125.1 uncultured Thermoanaerobaculia bacterium
GCCCGAGGTAGGACATGATGTAGGATAACAGCTGGAGGTGACGGTGAAGCTCTCGATCTACATCCCCAAAGACCTCGAAGAGCCTTTGGAGGCGGAGGCCGCGAAGAGGGGAGAGTCGCCCTCCAAATTCATCCAGTCACTCGTCCGCACGCGGCTCGAGAGTGGAGGACGGACCTTCTCGGACCGCTTCGCCGCGCTGGCCGGAAGCTGGGAGGACAGCCGCTCGGCCGAGGAGATCGTACGGGACATCGAGGAGAGCCGGCTGAGCGCGCGGCGACCCGTCCTCCGGTAGCCGCTCGAGCCGTGTTCCTCCTCGACACCAATACCTGCATCTACTACTTGAACGGCACCTACCCGGAGCTGACCCAACGCGTCCTCGCCGCCGGGCCGGATCAGCTCGCGATCAGCGCGCTCACCGTCGCGGAGCTCCGCTTCGGAGCGGACCGCTCCTCCAGGCCGGAGGCGAACCGGGAGCGCCTCGTCAGCTTCTTCCGGGAGCTCACGATCCTGCCCTTCGACCGACTCTGCGGCGAGCGTTTCGGCCAATCGAAGGCCGAGCTCTTCTCGAGAGGCCGACCGATCCCGGACTTCGACCTCGGCATCGCCGCCACGGCGGTCGCCAGTGGACGCACTTTGGTCAGTGCCGACGGCCACATGGAGGAGGTCGGCGATCTGGAGCGGGAGAACTGGGCCGTGAGAGAGCCGCAAGAAGGTACCGCCCACCTTTCAGAGCCCCCCGAGTCCGAGACGGGAGGGTAGGCGCCGGCGGCGAAGCTGGCCGCCGCAGAAGCGGAAGGCAGCCCCCAACGGTGCCAGAAGTGCCGGATACTTCGAGAAGTGGCGCCCTCCCCTACCGCAACATGGGAAACGCCCCGCGGATGCTGCCGGTGCGGAAGCGGAGCGCGTCCCGCCCCAGGGCGCCGGCGAGGTCGTCGTGGGGAAGCCGGCAGAGCTCCGAGCCATCGAGGACGCAGGTTCCCGCTTCGTCCGGGGGAAGGTTCCCGATGATCGCTCGCGCCGTCTGGAGGGCCTGGTGCCAACGGCGGGCCAGGGCCGCCGGGTCCGGAGGCGATCCTGCGAAGACGAGGGCGGCGACCTCTTCGGCGGCAAAGCGGCCCGAACGGCCGACTTGCTCGACGATCGAGGCCGGGCTGAAACCCGGGTCCTTCCCGCAGGCCGCCCAAGCCAGATATCCGACGGGCTGGAGAACCGCATCACATTGGAGGACGTCGACCCAATCGCGGACCTCCCGCCGCCCGATGAGCGCGAGGAGCTTGTTCGTCGCCAGGTCGAACGGATGGAGCGCAAGCCCCAGATCCTGATGCTCGATCAGGGGGAAGAAGCGGTAGGCGCTGTCCTGGGCCCACTCCATGCGGACCGAGCCTTCACCATCCGTGACCTCCGCCTCGACGAATCCGGGGCGCTCTCGGAGCGCTCGAACGTCGTAGCCGGCCGCCTCCAACTGCCGCCTGTCCGTATCCCACGAGGCTGCGACCGCCTCTTCGGTGTCATGGAAGAGGTCGATGTCGCGGGAGACGCGAGCACCGTCGAGGAGCTCGTTGAGGGCCACACCCCCGGCGACGTAGCTCTCACCGGAGCGGACGCGCCGCTCGGCTAGGAGGCGACAGACGGCGCGCTGGAGGTCTGTGAGAGCCATCGTCGGATCTTCCCGGCGCGGATGAACGCCTCCCGGTCTCCGTGGCGCTCGATCTGATCCAGGACCCGCAGGGCCTCCTCCGGCGTCGCGGGATAGAGATCCTCGCGGAGGAACCAGAGGCAGCGCGTCCGGTACTCGTCCACGAGCCGGCGCAGCTCGGCTTCGGCGGATTCCCCGGGATGGACGGCGGTCGGCATCGGGCAAACGATATCAGCCGGAGAGGCGGAGAGGTGCCGGCCACTTTTTGGGCCGGCTACCTTCCGGATCTGGAGGAGCGCATCGCCCGCGTGAAGGAAGCCGCAGCGGGCTCCTCGTCCGAAGAGACCGCTAGAACAGCCGCTCGTCCCAGGGGACGGGGAAGGGCTCCGAGACGGCGATCCTCGCCGCGTCGGGGTGGTGGGGGTTGATCATGACCGTCTTGCCGATGGGGCGGCTCGGCACGGAGGGTACGAGGAGGACGGCCGATCGCTCCTCGTCCAGCCACCGGTCGCCGTAGGCGAGGGCCGCCGGCGAGTCTCTGGCGTCCCACTCCGGCAAGTCCTCGGCCTCGAGACTCTCGATGCAGTCGTCCGGCACCTCGATGCGCACGGCATGGTGAGGTCCGGGAAGCGTGCGCGGGCGCAGGGCATGGACCAGCCGCTCCAGGATGGCGCCGGCGAAGGTCTCCGAAGCGTAGATCACCGGGCGGCCGGTGGAGCTCCAACGAGCCCCCACGAGCATGGCCCCGGTGCCGTCGTAGGGCGAGTATCGGACCTTCGTGATCCGCCAGGCGATCACGCGGGGAGCGAGTACTCGATGCGGCTCAGGAGCTGCTCGACCTGCCGCGTTCCCAGGTCACTCCGCGCGAGGTCGACGGGGCGGGCATTCCCGAGCTGGGGTTGGGGGCTGGTGAGGAACTCGTGCGCCAGCTCGGCGTCCTCCCAGACCTCCTCGGCCAGGGCCGTCATTCGCGCCAGTCGTTCCAGCCGCTCGCTCTGGCGGGCGTTGAGGCGCTTCTTGATCCGCTTGAGCGAGCTGCGGGGGATCATCCGCTGCGTGAGCTCCGCGGCGGCCCGCGAGTTGGTGACGACGCGGCGTACGACGATCCCCAGGGACTCGATGGGAAGGCCGGCTTCGACGACCTCGCGAAGGTCGTTCACGCTGTGCACCTGGGTCTTCAGGGCCTTGGCCCCTCCCAGGACCTCTGCGATCTGGGGCGCCTTGATCGTCATGGGTGAGCCTCCGTCGACCACCTGAGCCCATCATATGGCCCAGATGGGCCAGTTGGCAAGGCGCCGGCCACCTCGCGGGCGTCTCGCCCTCCCTACTCGCAGAAGACGCGGACCGTCTCGCCGTTCTCGGACTCGATGTCGACCTGG
>CAZIIB010000603.1:0-3012 GCA_964539125.1 uncultured Thermoanaerobaculia bacterium
CACGCAGCCCCCGAACCTACCTCCGGCTCCAAGGCTGCTTCACGACGCACCATGGCGGGTAGCCTACCCCGTCCGCAGCCCGACAGGCGCCTCGGGGCCCGGAACGATAGACTCCTCCGCGCCATGGAGTACACCGCCCGGACGAGCTTCGCCCACGATCAGGTGCCCGGCGTCGGCGTGCTGGTGGTCAACCTCGGAACGCCGGCGGCGCCCACGGGGACGGCCCTTCGCCCCTATCTGCGGGAGTTCCTCTCCGACCCGCGGGTGATCGAGCTGCCGCGCTGGAAGTGGTGGCCGATCCTGAACCTGTTCGTGCTCACCACGCGGCCCGAGAAGTCGGCCCACCTCTACGAGACCGTCTGGACCGACCGGGGCTCGCCGCTGGCCCTCTACACCGAGCGCCAGGCCGCGGCCCTCGCCGAGATCCTGGACCGCGAGGTGGGCCCGCCGGTCCACGTGGCGGTGGGCATGACCTACGGCGAGCCGTCGGTGGCGCGGGCGCTCCGCGGGCTGCGGGAGGCCGGCTGCACCCGGCTCCTGGTGCTCCCCATGTATCCCCAGTACTCGGGCACCACCATCGGCTCGGTCTTCGACACGGTGGCCCGGGAGCTCACCGCCTGGCGGGTGGTGCCGGAGCTGCGGACGATCCACGGCTGGCACGACGAGCCGGGCTACGTCCGCGCGCTCGCCGCCTCGATCCGCGAGGTCTGGGAGCGGCCCGGCGAGGGGGGCCCCCCGGAGAAGCTCCTGTTCTCCTTTCACGGCATCCCGAAGCGCTACTTCGCGGGCGGCGATCCCTACCACTGCCTGTGCCACAAGACGGCGCGGCTCGTAGCGGCGGAGCTGGGGCTCGAGGAGGGCCGATGGATCGTGGCGTTCCAGTCGCTCTTCGGCCGCGAGGAGTGGATCAAGCCCTACACCGCCGACACGGTGGCCGCCCTGGGGCGCGCCGGCGCCCGAAGCCTGGACATCGTCTGCCCCGGCTTCGCGGCCGACTGCCTGGAGACCCTGGAAGAGATCGACGTCCAGAATCGGCGCTTCTTCACCGCGGCGGGGGGCGGGCGGTTCCGCTACGTACCGGCCCTCAACGACCGGCCGGACCACGTGCGCTTCCTGGCCGACCTGGTGGAGCGCCACCTGGCGGGCTGGGTGCCGCCGACCGGCGAGTGGGACGCGGAGGCGGCGCGGGCCGAGGCGGAGGCGGCGAAGCGCCGGTCCGAGGCGCTGGCGGCGAAGGACCTCCCGGCCAACGCCGGCGTGTCCGGCTGATCAAACGCCGGGCGGCTTTTTCCCCCAGACCGGCTCCGGGGTGATCTCCTCCTCCGGCTCCGGGCCCGGGTCGCTCCAGCCCTGCTCCGAGACGAGCAGCAGCGGGCGGACCGTCATGTCCCGGTCGACCGGGATCTGGCACGACAGGCGCACTCCGGTGAGCTCCTTGGCCGCCAGCCTCTCGGCTTCGGCCTCGGTCATCGCCTCGGGCTCGCCCGCCACCAGCTCCACCCGGCAGGTCGTGCAGCGGGCGTAGCCGCCGCAGCGGTGGCCGATGTCGACGCCGGCGCCCTCGACGGCGAGGACGAGACGGGTTCCCGCGGGGACCTCGGTTCGGGTGGTTTCCCCGTCGTGTTGGATGGTCACGGTCGGCATGGGGGTCTCCTGAGGTCGATGGACGGCTCGGTGCCGAGGTCGGCGTTCGCCCGGCCGGAGCGGAGCTCGGCCGAGTGAAGGGTAGCAGACCCGACGCCGCGTCCGACATAGAATGCCCGGGCCTGGGGCCTCCGCCGCGGGCCGTTCCCTTCCGGAGCATCCCGTGGAAGCCGGACCCCGCCGCAAGCTGGTCACCGCCTCTGTCCTCCTGGGGCTCTTCCTGGGAGCCATCGAGGCCACCGCCGTCGCCGCCGCCATGCCCACGGTGGTGGGCGAGCTGGGCGGCGTGGCCCGCTATAGCTGGGTCTTCTCCGCCTACCTGGTCGCCACCACCGTCACCGTCCCGCTCTACGGCAAGCTCTCGGACCGCCACGGCCGGCGCCTGATCTACGCCGTGGCCGTGGGCCTCTTCTGTCTGGGCTCGGCGCTCTCCGGCGCCGCTCGGAGCCTGCCGCAGCTCATCGCCTTCCGGGCTCTCCAGGGCCTGGGCGCCGGCGGGGTCTTCCCGGTGGCGGTCACGGTGATCGGCGACATCTTCAACCTCGAGGAGCGCGCCCGGATGCAGGGGGTCTTCTCCGGGGTCTGGGGTCTCGCGAGCCTCATCGGCCCCGCCCTGGGCGGGGTGATCACCCAGTTCCTCTCGTGGCGCTGGGTGTTCTACCTGAACATCCCTCCCGGCATCGCGTCGGCCCTGATCCTGGCGGCCTACCTCGAGGAGCGCCCCGAGCCACGGGAGCACCGTCTCGACCTCTTGGGCGTGGGCGCCCTGGTCGTCGCGGTGACCGCCCTGCTCTTCAGCCTGCTCGAGGGCCACCACCTATGGGGGTGGGGCGACCCCCGGAACCTCGCGCTGCTCGCCACCTCGGTGGCGGCGGCCGCCCTGTTCGTGCGCCAGGAGCGCCACGCCGCCGAGCCCATGCTGCCGATCGAGCTGCTGCGCAGCCGGCTGGTGGCCCTGGCGGCGGCGGCGAGCGCCGGGCTGGGGGCGATCATCTACGCCGCCTCGGCGTACATCCCCATGTACGGCCAGGGGGTTCTCCTGGGCACCGCCATCGACGCCGGGCTGCTGCTGGCGCCGATCTCCATCGGTTGGCCGCTGGCGAGCACGTTGGCCGGCCGGTTGCTCCTGCGCACCGGCTATCGGCGCCTGATGGTGACCGGCGGGGTGCTGGCGGTGGCGGGAGGGCTGGTGTTGACCACGGTCGGGCCGGGCAGCGGCCGGGCACACGTCATGGTGGCCATGCTGGTGCTGGGCTTCGGCCTCGGCCTGGTCAACACGCCCCAGCTCGTGGCGGTCCAGACGGCGGTGCCGTGGCGACTGCGCGGAGTGGCGACCAGTGGTCTCCAGTTCTTCCGGACCATCGCCGG
>CAZIIB010000604.1:0-3010 GCA_964539125.1 uncultured Thermoanaerobaculia bacterium
GCGGGTCGATCCTGTGCCAGAAGGACGCCTTCCTGGTGGCGGCGAAGGGGATCTCCGTGGGCATCGCCCTACAGCGCAAGCTGGGCGCCGGCCTGTTCGGCGGCGAGGGGTTCATCCTCCAGAAGCTGGAGGGCGACGGCCTGACGTTCATGCACGCCGGCGGCACGGTCGTCTCGCGCCGGCTGGAGGCGGGCGAGGTGCTGCGGGTCGACACCGGCTGCCTGGTGGCGTTCGAGGGTTCCGTGGACTACGACATCCAGACCGTTCCCGGCATCAAGACGGCGATCTTCGGCGGCGAGGGGCTGTTCTTCGCCTCGCTGACCGGACCCGGCACCGTCTGGCTCCAGTCGCTGCCCTTCAGCCGCCTCGCCGGGCGGGTGATCGCGGCCCTGCCCCGCGCCGGGCACCAGCGCAAGGGCGAGGGCTCGATCCTGGGTGGCCTCGGCGACGTCCTGATGGGCGACTAACTGCAATGAAGGCCGGAGGGGGGCGACCCTGGCATCGCCCCGCATCTCCGGCCCCGGGAGAGCCGGTCCGCTGCGTCAGCCGACCGGCGTTTCGATCTTCAACATCCGCGCCCAAGCGGTGCGGAGGTTCTCCGGCAGATCGAGCTCGGGAAAGATCTCTCGGACCTCGTCGCGAGTGACGTAGGTCCAGATGTCCTCCCATTGAGCGTAGCGCAGGAGGTGGGAGATGGCCCGGGCCCGCTTGTCGGCCGAGCCTTCAGAGAGGACCTCGCGCAGCTCCTGCTCGGAGACCTCCTCGTCGGGGAAGAAGTACAGAGGGGCCGTCCGGTCCTTCGCGGCCGATTCTCGACCGGACTCCCCATTCGGTTCCCGACTGGACGAGCTCATGGTCGTCAGTATAGCAGGCCGCCGGGACCAGCGAGCGGGTGGCGACTCTCTGGAGCCGACCCGGCTTCAGCCCGCTTCGGTCCCCGCGCACCCAACTTGACCGGACCCCCGATCTCCGCTAGATTTTCCTCGCCGTGGAAGCGGCCGAGCGGGCATAACTCAGTTGGTAGAGTGCAGGCTTCCCAAGCCTGATGTCGCGGGTTCGAGTCCCGTTGCCCGCTCCAGTCGAAACCCTGACCGTCCACGGATTCCTGCCCAGCTTCCTGACCATGCCCATCTTTCGCCGCGAAACCGAAGAGCCCTCCCAGTCCGTCCCGTCCCGTCCGCCGTCGCCGTCGCCCGGCCCGGCCCGCGAGCGCCCGGTCAGCCGAATCGCCGAGGGCACCCGGATCTCGGGCCAGGTCGGCGGCTCGACCGAGCTGGTGCTCGAGGGCGAGCTCGAAGGCAAGATCGACCTCGACGCCCGCGTCGTGGTCGGTCCCTCGGGCTCGGTGCGCGGCGAGGTCACCGGCCGCTCCGTGCTCATCGCGGGCAAGGTGTTCGGCAACGTGCGCGGGCGAGAGCGGGTGGAGGTCGGCACCTCGGGAACGCTCGAGGGCGACATCTCGGCACCTCGTGTGACCATCGCCGAGGGCGCCTTCTTCAAGGGCAAGGTGGAGATGAGCGGTGGCGGACCGGGCCGGAGCCCTTCGGCCCGGCAGGAGAACGACGTGAAGTCGGGAGGAGGGGAGCGGTGAAAATCGGAATTCCCAAGGAAATCAAGGATCACGAGTACCGGGTCGGCATGATCCCGGCGTCCGTTCACGCCCTGGTGCAGGCGGGGCACGAGGTGATGGTCCAGGCCGGAGCGGGCGTCGGCTCCGGGTTCGAGGACGTGGAGTACGTCGCCGCGGGCGCGCGCATCGTCCCGGCGGCCGCCGACGTCTGGGCCGACGCCGACATGATCATCAAGGTCAAGGAGCCGATCGAGACCGAGTATCCACTGCTCCGGAAGGGGCAGCTCCTCTTCACCTACCTCCACCTCGCGCCGCTGCCGAAGCTGACCCACGTCCTGCTGGAGCGGGAGGTCACCGGCGTGGCCTACGAGACGATCACCGACCGGCGGGGCGGCTTGCCCCTCCTGACGCCCATGTCGGAGGTGGCGGGCCGGATGGCCGCCTTGGTCGGCGCGTTCTACCTCCAACGCCGGTTTGGGGGCCGCGGAACGCTTCTCTCCGGCGTGCCGGGCGTCCCCCCGGGCGACGTCACGATCATCGGCGGTGGCATCGTGGGGCTGAGCTCGGCGAAAGTCGCCCTGGGAATGGGTGCCCGGGTGGTGGTCCTGGAGGCCAACCTCGACCGCATGCGCTTCCTCGACGACACGTTCAACGGCCAGGTGACCACGCTCTACAGCAACCGGTACAACCTCCTGGCCGCCCTCGCCCGGGCCGACGTGCTCATCGGCGCGGTGCTGATCGCCGGCCACTCGGCGCCCAAGCTGGTCACCCGCGAGATGCTCGGCGAGATGAAGACCGGCGCGGTGGCGGTCGACGTGGCGGTCGACCAGGGGGGCTGCTTCGAGACGACTCGCCCGACCACGCACTCCGACCCGATCTACGAGGTCGACGGCGTGATCCACTACTGCGTGGCGAACATGCCGGGAGCCGTGCCGCGGACCTCCACGCTCGCCCTCAACAACGTCACCCTGCCCTACGCCCTGGACCTGGCGGCCAAAGGCCTGCGCGACGCGGTGCTCGACGACCCGGGGCTGCTCGCCGGCGTCAACACCTACCGCGGCCGCATCACCTGCCAGCCGGTCGCCGAGTCCCAGGGCCAGGAGTACACGCCCCTGAAGGAACTTCTCGAGGCCTAGACCGCCTCCTTCCGCGTCAGGCGGAGGGGCCGAGGGCCGGGAACGGGTCTCCCACCGCGTCCCGCCAGAGGCGACGGAGGTCTTCGGGGACCGGAGCCTCGAAGGCGACGCGCTCGCCGGTCGCCGGATGCTCGAAGGCCAGCCGCCAGGCGTGGAGGGCGGGGCGCCCGAACCCGCGGAGCGGCCCTCGCACGCTCGCCGACAGCGCCTTCCAGCGCGCCTCCCCGTACACCGGGTCGCCGACGATCGGATGGTGGATGCTCTTGAGGTGGACCCGGATCTGGTGGGTCCGGCCGGTCTCCAA
>CAZIIB010000605.1:0-3009 GCA_964539125.1 uncultured Thermoanaerobaculia bacterium
ACCCGGGCCGCCTCGCCCGAGCCCTGGATCTCCTGGATCGCCGCCGACGGCGTCTTCTTCGGGCGCCGTTACCGCTCGGTGCACCGGCTGGAGACGCCGGTGCGGGCCAGTGGGGTGGAGGTGACCCTGCGCCCCGACCTGCCGCCCGAGGTCGCCCTGACTCTCTTCCACCTGGAGCTCCGGCCGTGAGGCGGCGGGAGCCCGGCATCGGCTCGCCGTGGCCGGCGGTGGCGCTCGGCGCCCTGGGCGCCGCGGCCTCGTGGCTCGCCGCGCGCTCCTTGCCGTTGCCCGCGGACGACCCCCTACGGGGGACCCTGGCCGTTCTGCCCCTGGCGCTCGGCGGCCTGGCGGCGGTCGATCTCGAGTGTCGCCGGCGGGGGGGACGCCGGCTCTCGCCCCGACTCCTGGCCTTCGAGGCCGCGGCCCTCGGCCTGCTGGTGGCGGCGAGCCTCTCGTGCCGGAGCCTCGGCCTGCCCGAGCTGGGCCCGGCCCTGGCCGCGGCGCTCTTCGGCCTCGCGGGCCTCCACGCCGCCGCCCAGATCGTGGCGCTCCGGCCCGTCCTCGGGGAGCACCTGCCCCTCCGGCCGCCGCTCGTCTTCTTGGTCCTGCCCTTCGTGCTTTACCTCGCCTCGCAGCCCTGGGTCGAGTCGCGGCGCCAGCCGGATGGCGACGAGCCGTACTACCTGCTCCTCGCCCACAGCCTGGCGTTCGATCACGACGCCGACCTGGCGAACAACTACGCCGAGGGCGACTGGCGCTACTTCATGGAGCGGCCCATCGGCCCGCAGCCCGGAGACCCCCGGGGACCGGACGGCCAGATCTACTCGCGCCACAACGCGCTCCTGCCGCTGGTCCTGGCCGCGCCCTACCGCCTGGCGGGGCGGGAGGGCACCGGCGCGGTGATGGCCCTCCTCGCCGCCGCCCTCGCCTGGATGACCCTACGCCTGGCGGCGCGCTACGCCCCGGAGCGGCCGGCCGAGGGTCTGCTGGCGTACGGGGTGCTGGCCCTGGCGCCGCCCCTCTTCATCTACGCCCATCAGGTGTGGGTGGAGGTGCCGGCGGCCCTCGCCCTGGCGGCGGCCCTCGACCGGGTCCTGGCGATGCCGCCGAGCGGGCCGCAGGCCGAGGCCGGTCGGGGTGGACGAGCGCTGGCCTGGCTCGGCCTGGTCCTGCCTCTGGTCCTGCTGCCCGCCCTCAAGTTCCGGTTCGGGCTCCTGGCCGCACCCCTGGTGGCGCTCGCCGGCTGGCGCAACCGCCGCTCGCGCCGCGCCGTCGCCGTGCTGGCTGCCGCGCTCGCCCTGGCCGTGGCGGCCCTGCTCACGGTCAACCAGGTGCGCTACGGCAACCCGCTCAAGGTCCACGTGTGGAGCGAGCTGGACCTGGCCGCCTTCTCGCCGGTGAGCTATGCCGAGGGCCTCGCGGGCCTGTTCTGGGACTCGGCCTTCGGCCTCTTCGCCGCCGCCCCGATCTGGCTCCTCCTGGTGCCCGCGGCGCTCTACGCGCTCTGGCGCCGACGGCCGGTGATCGCCCACCTGGCGGTGATCGCCTTCCCCTACCTGGTGCTGACCGCCCCGCGCGCCGAGTGGTACGGCGGCTGGTCGCCGCCGTTTCGCTACGGCGTGGTGTTGTTGCCGCTCCTCGCCCTGGTGCTCGGGCCGCTCCTCGGCCGGCGGCGGCGGGCGGGAGCGCGGGCGGTGCTGGCGGCCTTGGGGGTGGCCACGGTGGGCCTGGCGCTCGTCTGGTTGGCCGAGCCTGGCCTGGCCTTCTCGCTGGCGGACGGCCGCACCCACCTCCTCGACGGTCTGACCGCCCGGCTGGGGGCCGACGCGGCGCGCTTCTTCCCGAGCTACGTCCGTCCCCGCCTCGCCTCCTGGCTCTGGCCGCCCCTCTCGGCGACCCTCGTGACCCTGCTCTGGTGGCTTCCCCGCCGGCGCCTCGACCGCCGTGCGCCGGTGTTTCGCAGGCTCGGTCCGGCGGCCGGGGCGGCGGCCCTGTTGCTCGGGGCGGCGGCCCTGCCCGTGCTGGCCGAGCTCCTGCCCACCCGGGTGGCGGAGCTGGAGGATCCCTGGATCGTCCGGCGCGGCGGTCACCTTCACCCCGAGACCTGGGTGGTGGCGCGCAGCAGCTACCGGGGGTCCTGGGTCATCCGACCCGGAGAGTCGATCGAGGTGCCCCTGGTGGCGGGCGGCGAGCGCGTGCGCCTGCGGCTCGGGCTCCGCGTCGGGCGGAACAATCCCGACCCCTTGACCCTCCAGGTGCTCGACGGCGACCGTCTGCTCACGACCTGGAGCCCACCGGCAGCGCCCAGCGACGCGCCGGACGCCGAGCCGTGGCGCGAGCTCGAGCTCGGCCCGTTCGCCTGGCGGGGCGGCCCGCTGGTGCTGCGCGCCGACGGCCGACCCCGGCCGAGCCTCCAGAACGGCCTGGTGCTCGATCGCCTGGAGGTGACGTGGCAGTGAAGGCGAACCCGCCCCGACCAGGGGGACCCGGGGCGTCGCCGCTTCCTCCCGAGGGTGAGAAGGGGATCGCGGGGTTGCAGGGGGGATCCGAGCCGCGCGCGCGCACCACCGTCGTCGTACCGACCCTGGGCCGGAGCCCGCTCCTCGCCGAGTGTCTCGAGGCCCTCGCCCGCCAGTCGGGAGCTCCCTTCGGGGGCGGCCCCGGCGCCCCGCCGGAGCTGGTGGTGGTGCTGCAGGGCGAGCGGCCGGCCGGGCTCGGTGCGACCGCCGGCCTGGGGCGGTGGCTCCGCGTTCCCCGGCCCCTGGGCTTCGCCGCCGCCACCAACCTGGGAATCGCCACCGCGGAGACGCCGTACGTGGCCGCGCTCAACGACGACGCCGTGGTGGAGCCGGGTTGGCTCGCCTCCTTGGAAGCCGCCCTCGACGCCGCGCCGGACGTGGCGGCGGTCCAGGGCGTGAACCTCCTCGACGACGGCTCGGGGCGGGCCGACGGCTGGGGCCTGGGCTGGAACCGGGCCTTCCAGGCGGTGCAGCTCGGCCGGGGCGAGCC
>CAZIIB010000606.1:0-1254 GCA_964539125.1 uncultured Thermoanaerobaculia bacterium
AGAGGTCGGCCGAGAGCTCCAGGGCTCCCACGAACCGGCCGTCGCTCCGGGCGAGATTGAGGACCAGGTCGGTCTTCGCCGTGCCGGTGTCGATCTCGAAGAGCTCGACGCCGAGGCCGGGAAGCTCGAGCTCGGCCTCCTCGCCCAGCAGCCCGAACATCGCCTGGACGAGCGGCGTGCGGCTCGGGTCGCGGCCCGACTCCGGCGCCTCCAGAAGGCGTTCGAAGGGCAGGTCCTGGTGCTCGTAGGCCTCGAGCGCTGCGCGGTGGACCCGCCGGACCAGCTCCCGGAAGCTCGGGCCGCCGGCGAGCTCGGAGCGCGCCACGAGGGTGTTGACGAACAGGCCGATCAACGCCTCGATCTCCTCGCGCGTCCGGCTCGCCACCGGAAAGCCGACCCCGAAGTCGAGCTGCCCGCTGTAGCGGCCAACCAGAGCCTCGAAGGTCGCCAGCAGGACCGCGAACGGGGTCGCGCCCTCGGCCGCCGCCAGCCGTTCCACCGCCGTCACCGTCTCCCGCTCGACGGCGACGCGCAGGCAGAGGCCCCGGTCGCTGCGCCGGGGCGGGCGGGACCGGTCGGTGGGGAGCTCGAGGAGCGGCAGGCCCTCGAGCCGCCGGCGCCACCAGGCGAGGTCCTCCTCCATCCCGCCGTCCTCGAGCCGGCGCCGCTGCCAGGCGGCGTAGTCGCCGTACTGGATCGGCAGCTCGCCGAGGACGGGCGCCGCGCTCCGACCGGCGCCCTCGAGAGCGGCGTAGGCGGCGCCCAGCTCGCGCGCCAGGACGCCGATCGACGCGCCGTCCGAGACGATGTGATGGAGCGTGAGCAGCAAGGCGTGGTCGGCCGCCGCCAGGCGCACCAGGCGAGCCCGGAGCAGTGGACCGCGGACGAGATCGAACGGGCGGCGGGCCTCTCGGCGGGCCAGCCGCTCGAGGATCGCCTCGCGGTCCCCCGGCGCCAGGTCCGAGAGGTCCACCACCGGCAGCGCCGGCGCGGTCGACGGGCCGGGCGGCTCGACCCGCGGCTCCGGCTCTCCGCCGCGCTCCTCGAAGCGGGTCCGGAGGACCTCGTGCCGCTCGACGATCCGGCCGAGGGCGTGCCCGAGGGCCGCCGGGTCCAGCCGCCCGCGCAGGCGAAGCCCTCCCGGCACGTTGTACTGGGCCGAGCCCGGCTGCAGGCGCTCGAGGAACCAGAGGCGGCGCTGGGCGGACGACGCGGGGGCCGGGCCGGAGCCGGCGGCCCGCCGGGGAATCGGCT
>CAZIIB010000606.1:1264-3009 GCA_964539125.1 uncultured Thermoanaerobaculia bacterium
GACGACCGTCTCGGCCGCCTCCGCCGGCTGCTCCCCGAGGGCCGCCGCCAGCCCGGCCGGCGTCCGGTGCTCGAAGATCCAGCGCAGCGGGACCTCGCGCCCGAGCTCCCGGCGCATCCTCGACACCACCCGGGTGGCGAGAAGCGAGTGGCCTCCCAGGGCGAAGAAGTCGTCCTCGACGCCGACGCGATCGAGCTCCAGGGCGTCGGCGAAGGCCCGGACGATCGCCTCCTCCGCCGGTGTGCGGGGCGCCACGTGGGCCGGCGCCGGGCGCGCGACAGCGGCCTGGGCCAGGAGGGCGCGGCGGTCGATCTTGCCGTTGGGCGTGAGGGGAAGGGCGTCGAGCACCACGAAGCGCCCGGGCACCATGTACGCCGGCAGGCGCTCGCGCAGCCGGGCGGCGAGGTCCTCCGGGCGGGGAACGGGAGCCCCCACCCCGCCAGCGCGCTCGACGAAGCCGATCAGGCGGGCGGACGCCCCCTCGCCGCGGACCAGCACGGCGCACTGCTCCACCCCGGGGCAGGCGGCGAGCGCCGCCTCCACCTCTCCCAGCTCCACCCGGAAGCCCCGGAGCTTGACCTGATGATCGATCCGGCCGAGGAAGTCGAGACGGCCGCCGGGCAGGTGGCGGACCAGGTCGCCGGTGCGGTAGAGGCGCCCGCCCGGCTCGGCGTCCGGCCCTCCCGAGAAGGGGTCGGGAACGTAGCGCTCGGCGGTCAGAGAGGGACGGCCCAGATATCCGCGCGAGAGTCCGGGGCCGCCCAGGTACAGCTCCCCCGGAACGCCCAGCGGCACCGGTGCGCCGGAGCGGTCGAGCAGGAGAGCCCGCGTGCCGTCGAGGGGCCGGCCGATGGTCGGCTCCCGGTCCGCCCCGGCCTCTGCGGGAGCCCAGGTCGAGTAGGTGGTGTCCTCCGACGGGCCGTAGAGGTTGAGCACCCGCTCCACCGCCGGGCCCCGCCGGTAGACCCGCTCCACCAGGCTCCCCTTGAGCGGCTCCCCCGCCAGGTTCACCGTCGCCAGTCGCGGCGGCAGCTCCTCCAGCCGCACCAGCTCAGCGATCGCCGAGGGCACCGTGTTGAGGAGGGTGACCCGGTCGGCCGCGGGATGGCCCAGCAGGTCCAGGGAGTCGTCGGCCAGGATCACGCGCCCCCCCGCCGTCAGGGGGACGAACAGCTCGAAGACCGAGAGATCGAAGCAGACGGAGGTGGCGGCGAGAACGCCCGAGAGCTCGCGGCGGTCGAAGACTCCCGCGGCCCAGGTGACCATGGCGACCGCGCTCCGGTGCTCGATGGCCACGCCCTTCGGCCGGCCGGTCGAGCCCGAGGTGTAGATCAGGTACGCCAGGTTTCGGGGGCCGGCGTCGCTCCATGCGGGGGGTGCCTCCGGGCCGCCCTCGCCCGCGTCGTCCGGGTGCAGCCGGGTGATGGCGCCGTCGCGGGCCGCCGCCGGCAGCCGGTCCTCGACGCGCGCCTCGGTGATCAGGACCGCGGCGCCCGAGTCCTCCAGCATGAAGGCGATCCGGTCCTGCGGGTAGTGGGGGTCGAGAGGCACGTAGGCGGCGCCGGCGCGGAGCACGCCGAGGATCGCCACCACCAGGTCGGCCGAGCGCTCCAGGCAGACGCCCACCCGCTCCTCCGGCCGGACCCCGAGCCCCCGCAGGCGCCGCGCCAGGACGGCCGACCGGCGCTCGAGCTCGGTGTAGCTCAACGTCTCCCGGCGGGTCACCAGCGCCTCGGCGCCGGGCG
>CAZIIB010000607.1:0-3001 GCA_964539125.1 uncultured Thermoanaerobaculia bacterium
GAAGAGCAACCAGGTCAACCAGCTCCTGGCCGGAGACCTGCAGTTCGTCGAGCAGATCCCGGTACAGGACATCCCCCGCGTCGAAGCCTCGAAGCTCGTCCGGATCGAGTCGTACTGGCATCGCCTCTACTCGTACGTCGCCTGGAACATGAAGAGCCCGCTGTTCGCCGACCGGCGGGTGCGCCAGGCTCTGACCATGGCGATCGATCGCCAGCGGATCGTCGACACGCTGTGGGGCCGCTGGGGCCGGATCGCCACCTCCCCGATCGTGGCCAACAACTGGGCGCACGACGACTCGATCAAAGCCTGGCCCTACGATCCCGAAGCGGCGCGCAAGCTCCTGGGCGAGGCCGGCTGGAGCGACAGCGACGGCGACGGGACCCTCGACAAGGACGGGAAGCCCTTCTCCTTCGAGCTCATGACCAACCAGGGAAACCAGGAGCGGATCAACGCCGTGGTCATGATCCAGGAGCAGCTCAAGAGGGTGGGGATCGAGGTGCGGCCGCGGGTGGTCGAGTTCAACTCCATGACCAACCGGCTCGAGAACCAGCACTTCGACGCGGTCCTCTCGGCCTGGGGCATGCCGACGAGCCTCGACATGCGCTACGCCTTCCACTC
This sequence comes from uncultured Thermoanaerobaculia bacterium, assembly GCA_964539125.1. Taxonomy (GTDB): domain Bacteria; phylum Acidobacteriota; class Thermoanaerobaculia; order Multivoradales; family DATKCC01; genus CAVUBL01. The sequence continues at coordinate 619 of CAZIIB010000607.1, forward strand.
GAGCTCGATCGGCGGCGGAGGCCAGAACTTCTCCGCCTACTCGAACCCCGAGGTGGACCACCTCATCGAGCAGATGGAGAAGCTCCCCGACCTCGCGGACGCCGAGCCGATCCTGCACCGGCTCCAGCAGATCCTGCACCGGGATCAACCCATGACCTTCATGTGGGAGTCGCAACGGATCAACGGCGTCGACCGGCGGCTCCACGACACCCGGCCCAACCTGCTCAGCGCCGTCTGGTACCTGCGCTTCTGGTGGCTCGGCCCGCCGAGCTGACCGGACCGGCGAACGAGACCCCGATGGGGATGCTCTTCATCCGCCGCCTGGCCGCGGCGATCCTCCTGCTCTTCCTCGTCCTCACCGTCACCTTCTTCCTGGTCCACCTCGCCCCCGGGGATCCCGCGACCCTTCTCGCCGGGGAGCGCGCGACCGCCGCCAGCATCCGGCACCTACGGAAGGTCTATGGCCTCGACCGGCCGCTCCCGGTCCAGTACCTCCTCTGGCTCAAGGCCGTCGTCCTCTCCTGGGACTGGGGGATCTCGATCTCCGAGGGACGGCCGGTGACCCGGGTCCTGGGCCGGGCCATGGGACCGACCTTCGCGCTGGCGGGAGCGGCCCTCTTCATCCAGTACCTCGTCGGGCTGCCGCTGGGCGTGGCGGCCGCCCGGCGCCGCGGGAGCCGCGCGGACGCCGCCTTGCGCATCGGTTCCCTGCTCCTGTACTCCATGCCCCTCTTCTGGCTCGGGCTGATGGCGATCCTCCTCTTCGCCTTCACCTGGCCGATCCTGCCGGCGAGTCACATGCACTCGGTCGAGGTGGACTCTCTCGGCCCCTGGGGGTCGTTCGTCGACCTCTTGCGCCATCTCCTGCTTCCGGCGCTGGTCCTGGGCCTGGCCTCCGCCGGCGCCACGGTGCGCTTCGTGCGCAACCGGATGATCGAGGTGCTCGAGGAGGACTACGTCCGCACCGCCCGGGCCAAGGGTCTGAGCGAGCGCCGCGTGGTCTGGGTGCACGCCCTGCGCAACGCCCTGGTGCCGGTGATCCAGCTCCTGGGCCTTTCCCTGCCCTTCCTCCTCAACGGCTCCCTGGTCCTCGAGGTGGTCTTTTCCTGGCCCGGCCTGGGCCGCACCGCCTACCAGGCGATCCTGGCGCGCGACTACCCGGTGATCCTGGCGGTCACCGCCCTGACCGCCGCCCTGGTGGTGGCCGGCAACTTCCTGGCCGACGTGCTGCACGCGGCGGCCGACCCGCGGGTGCGCCATGCTCGAGGATGAGGCCCGGAGCCTCGCTCCGCCGCAACCTCCCACCCGCCGGCGGGCCGCCAACGCGTCCGGACGCGACGGCTGGCGGCGGACCGCGCGCTCGGCCGGCGGCCTCCTCGTCGCCCTCCTGGCGACGGTCGCCCTCGCCGCGCCCTGGATCGCTCCGTACGATCCGGACCAGCAGCTCGACCCCGCCGCCGGCCAGTACCGGCCGCCGGGGACGGTCCTCGCCGCGGTCGAGCTCGCCGACGGGCAGTGGCTGCTCGCCGATCGGGCGCGGCGGACCCCGGAGGGATTGACGATCGAGCGACTCGGCAAGCCGAGGTCCCTGGCGGCCGCCGAGGTCGCCAACCTGACCCCGGACGGCGTGGCCGACCGCCGGATCTTCCTCCTGGGCACCGACGGCTTCGGCCGCGACCTCGCCTCGCGCATCGTCTACGGCGCACGGATCTCCCTCGCCATCTCGCTTCTCACCGTGGCGCTGGCCATGACCGTGGGCCTTCTCGTGGGATCTCTCGCCGCCACCGGCCCGCGGCTTCTCGACTCGCTCCTGATGCGCGGGGTCGACGCCCTCCTCGCCTTCCCCTGGCTCTTCCTGGTGCTCACTCTCACCGCCCTCTTCCGGCCCTCGACCTGGCTCGTCGTCCTGGTGCTCGCCGCCACCTCCTGGATGCCGGTCAGCCGTCTGGTCCGCGCCGAGATCCTGGGTCTCGAGAAGCGGGAGTTCGTGCTCGCGGCCCGGAGCCTCGGGATGCACCCGCTCCGCATCCTCCTTCGCCACCTGCTGCCCAACGCCCTGAACCCGGTGCTGGTCCAGGCGACCCTGGCGGTGGGCAACGTCATCCTCGCCGAGTCGGCCCTCTCCTTCCTCGGCCTCGGGGTCCAACCGCCGACGCCGAGCTGGGGCAACATCGTGGCCGACGGCCGCAACGTCCTGACCTCCGCCTGGTGGATCTCCACCTTTCCCGGCCTGGCGATCGTCCTGGCGGTCCTCGCCTTCAACCTGCTGGGCGACCGCCTGAGAGACCTCTGGGACCCGAAGACCAGGAGCTAGCGCCAGCCGACTCCGCCGATCCACCCCACTCCACCCGAGCGCAGGTGGGGGAGGCGCCCCAACAGCCGA
>CAZIIB010000608.1:0-2999 GCA_964539125.1 uncultured Thermoanaerobaculia bacterium
AGACGCTCTATCGCCTCCTCGACGAGGTGGCCGTCACCAGCGAACCCGTGTAGATCACGGACCGGCGCTCGAGCGGCGTCCTGCTCTCGGAGGCAGACTGGCGGGCGATCGAGGAGACGCTTCACCTGCTGTCGATCCCTGGGATGGGCGAGTCGAGTCGCGAGGGGCTGGAGACGCCCCTCGAGGAGTGCGTGGAGGAGCTCGACCGGTGAGCCCGTGGCGGGCCGTCTCGCCGGAGGAGGCACTGAGCACGACGGCTGCGGTCTCCTCGCCGCCGGGGAGCCGGTCGAAGCGACGGACACCCTTTCGGCTTCAGGTCGCCTCCAAGAGTGTGGTCGGGAGGTTCGGAATCGCTTCGAAGTGACGGTCGAATGTGAGGAGGTGACCACCGCAGTCCACGGTGGCGGCGGCGATCCAGATGTCGTTGACGGGGATGGGAGTGCCCGCTCTCCGCAACCGAGCGAAGATCTCCCCGTAACGCCGGGCGACGTCTTGAGTCGTGGGCCGGACCGAGACGAACGGCTCGGCCAGGAACTCGGCGAGCGTCGTCCGATTCTCCCGCTTGCGGCTCCCGAGCTCGAACCCGCCCTCGAGCTCGCCGAGGACCGTGACGGGGAGGATGACGATCTCGGCCGCCGCCACCAGATCGAGTACGTCTCGGTGGCCGCTCCGCATCCACGAGTAGGCCGAGGTGTCAAGCACCAGGCGGCGGACCGGAGCCTCAGCGCCAGAGCTCATCGTCGATCGTGCGCTGGGCGCGGAGCGCTTCCTCGAACTCGACTCGGTCGGCCGCGGTCCAGGTGGCGTAGCGCTCCAGGTGTCGCCGCCGCTCCTCCGTGCCGAGGGCGCGCTCCAGGATCTCGAGGACGGTGGCGTTCAAGCTCTGCTCCCGCTCTCGGCTGAGTCGCTTCAAGCGTTGTGCGGTCGCGTCGGAGACCCCGCGGATGGTCAGTTGCGTACTCATGCCTGCATGCTAGCAGAGATTTGCAGGCAGAGAGGCGCCGGGCGCGATTCGCGACCTGGGCCCAGAACGGCGCGAAGGGGCCGGTCGCTCTCGGGTCAAGGCGCTTGGGTCACGTCGATCGGGAACGAGATCTCGAACGATGCTCCCGCCTTGGACGCGGCCGACGAGGGCAGGGTGATCCGAAGCCGGCCGGTGTAGGCGCCCGGCTTGCCGGCCGCCACCAGCCAGGCCCGGGCCGTAGCCAGGCCGGCCTGGGCTTGCTGCCGAGGCCCGGCCTCTTTGCCGCCGATCGACGAGAAGCCTTTGGGCGGTAGCACCTCCACTCGCGCGGCGACTCCCTCCCGGCTCGTCGCCAGGACGAACCAGTCGACGGGAAACGGATCGCCGGGCGGCACCCAACGCGGCAGGGTCCAGAAGCCCACCAGACCGGGAAGGACGAAGCCACAGTGGGTGTCGAGGCGCAGCACGTCGTCCTGGAGACAGCGGCAGGCCGGCGTCGAGGGATCGATCGGGACCACCAGGTGAGACGGGCCGACCTGGCAGCCGACGCTTCCAGAGGGCCGGGGGCTCGCGGCCTCGGGCGCTTTCACCTGGACGGTCACGTCGCCGGTCACGTCGAGAGTCACCGTCGCCGGCACCGTGCGCGACGGCCGCTTCGACGCGAGCCCGACGAAGAAGCTGCTCTCGCCGGCGCCGGGACGGGTTCCCGGACAGACTCCGGGGTCGAAAGTAAAGGTGACGAACCTCCCGCTCTGCTCGGCCGACGAGGGGGCGACCGAGCCCACTGCGCCCCGGGTGACGACGTAGACGTCGTCCGGATCCCCGTCGCCGTCGTAGTCCAGCGGCTCGATGGGGCCGAAGTCGAGGCGCAGCTTGCGGACGCAGGGCGGGGCCGTGACGGCGCCCACCTCCCTCAGGTCCACCCGGTATACGTAGGCATACAGGCCTTCGCCGACGGTGCCTGCTTCGCCGACGGGCAGAATGCGCGACTGGAGCACCCCGGGGCTGCTCGCCCCGCTCACGGGAATCGGTTGGTTGAAGTCGGGGACCGCGATGTCGCAGTCGGTGTCGAAGAGGCAGTTGACGGCGGGAGCGCGGACCGAGGCGATATCGAGAGGAAAGGCGGTGGCAGTCGATGCGGAACCCAGCACGACGAGCGCCAGGGCGCAGAGTCTTGCGAGCCTCATTCCAGACCTCCAGGAGCTCGAGAGGGGAGGCGTTTCCCCTCCCACAGGAGGAACGGAGGCGCCGTTGGGTATCCCTCACCGGACGAGGCTTGCTGCTCGAACCAGCCGCTCGAAGTCACTGGCACGTCTTCGGGGCAATCTCATCGAGACGATCGAGCGGGACAACGACGCGCGGCGCAGGGCCGAGGGCAAGGGAGTCTTGGGCGTCAAGGCGATCCTTCGGCGGCCGCCCCACGAGAGGCCCGACAAGCTCCGCCGCTCCCCGGCGCCTCGCTTCCACGCCGCCACTCGGGACGGTTGGCGGCGGCTGGGCGATGCGTACCGGGAGTTCGCGACGGCGTTTCGGGACGCCGCTGAGCTTCTTCGCCTGGGCAATGTAGAGGATACGCGATTCCCGGCAGGTAGTTTCCCGCCGGGCATGCCCTACGTCCCGCACCAGGCCCCCGGATAGCGTCACGGCTTCTGGCTTCCCATCACAATCTGTGGGCGTTGCTCGCCCCGATCGAGGCTCGGAGCAGGGTAGAAGTGTGCCTGCGGAGCTCGGTCCTGGCTTGGTAGCGCGCGAAGTCGCCAGAATTCCCCGCTCGGCGCCACCCGAGACACCTCGAAGCTCACGAGAAGCGGCCCGATGGCCGCCCAAAAGAGGAACCGTCTCTCGAAGCCCCTGGCACACCTCCGCAGTACTCCCCCGGGATTTCCCGGTCGATCCAGAACACTACTCCTACGTAAATCACGCGATCAGGAGGGGATACGCGACGTTCCTCCCGAAGTCAGTGACACTTCTTCGGCAGTTCAGCAGTCGGGGAGGTTGTCGAGATTGTCCGTGCAACTCGAGTTCGGGTCCGTAC
>CAZIIB010000609.1:0-737 GCA_964539125.1 uncultured Thermoanaerobaculia bacterium
CGATCCCCTTCCCACCGGGCACCGCAGCGCGAAGCGCTGTGGTCTGGGGGGAAGGAAACGCCCCCGCCCAGGTCTTGGACGGGGTCGAGTGCGCGACGCACCCATCACGACAGGGCTCCGAAGTAGAGGGCGGCCACCACGTGGGCCGCGATCAGCACCAGGAGCACCAGCGACAACGGCAGGTGGATCCAGAGCCAGGCGTCGAGGAGGTTCTTGTAGCGCTCCTGGTAGGCGAAGCGCAGGAGCAGCTCGCGGTGCTGGCGGGCGACCACCAGGAGCTGCCGGAGCGGTTCCTGCTCCTCCGGCGGCACGGTCGCCAGCAGGCGCGCCCAGCGGGCACCGCCCGGACCGCTTCCCGTGCGCTCCCCCGCCCGCGCCGAGCCCGGCACCCGGCCGACGAGGAGCTTCCAGCCGGCGAGGCCCTGCGGCGTCGCCTCGGACACGAGCTCCCGGTACACGCCTTCGAAGGCCATCGAGCGGCCCGAGGCGAGGCGCGCCATGGAGGCGGCGAGGCGGTTGAGACGCTCCGAGATCTCGCCCGTCGCCAGGTTGCTCTCCACCTCGGTCAGCAGGCGAGGAAGCGTCGTGTAGAGCGCCGCCCCCACCGCCCCGGACACCACCACCACCGCGAGCACGACGAAGGCGGCCACGGCCAGCCGGTCCTGGAACCGGAAGCCGGTGTGGAAGAGAGCCACGAGGAGCACCAGGAGACCCAGGTAGACGTGGGCCTGGAGCCA
>CAZIIB010000609.1:747-2996 GCA_964539125.1 uncultured Thermoanaerobaculia bacterium
ACCCTCCAGAGTGCCGAGCTTCGAGCGGTAGGCGCGCTTCCTGACCCCGAAGAGCGCCAGCACGACGACCAACAGGGCGGCCGCGACGCCGTAGGCGAGGCCGGCCGGAGTGCCGCCGTGGGTGAACGGGCTGGCCCGGTCGTAGGCGAGGTACGAGGCGACCAGCAGGCCGGCCACGACGAGGGAGGCCCAGCGCCAGGCGACGCTCTTGCGGCTCGCCAGGAACATCAGATCTCCCCCCGGCGGATCACCAGGTCCTCGAGGGTGCGCCGGTACTCGTCCGGCGTCAGGCGGATCGCGGCCCCCGTCGGGCAGCTCCTGACGCACGCCGGGTCGTTGCCCAGATCGCGGCAGAGGTCGCACTTGACCGCCACCGTCTGGCCCCCGTCGTCGCCGGCCGCGGCTCCCGGATCGGCCCCGAAGATCGAGCCCACCCAGTCCCGCCACCCCCGCCTCGTCTTGGGGTGGACCATGAACACGTTGCCGTAGGGGCAGTTCGCCTCGCAGTTGCCGCAACCGATGCACGTCGACTTGATGTAGACCTCTCCGGAGGGGTCGCGGACGATGGCGTCCGGCGGGCAGTCGAGCATGCACAGGGGGTCCTCGCACTGCCAGCAGGAGTTGGGGGCGAGGAGGTTGTAGAGGGTAATGCCGGTGAGGGAGAGGCGGGCCTGGCCGTCCTCGTGGACCCCTTCGCAGGCGGCGATGCAGTTGCCGCAGCGCACGCACTTGTGGTCGTCGATGATCAGGGCGTCGGTGCCCATGACCACCTCTTCCCGGATCAGCTCGGAGAGCACGTTGCCCGAGCCCGGCGTGGCCTCGGCGATGAGGGAGGCGACGCGGCGCTCCTCGAGCTTCGCCTCCACCAGCTCCGCGAGCTCCGGGTGGCGCCCGAGGAAGAGCTGGAAGTCGTCCCGGGAGAGGCGGATGAGCTCGGTCGGGAAGATCGTCGTCACGGTCGCCGTGCGCGGCGCGCCCGAGACGAGGGCGGTCTCGCCGAAGAAGCTCCCGGCCACCAGGTAGGAGAGGACGATCTCGCGGTCGCCCGAGCGCCGGGAGACCTTCACCTGCCCGCTCCGGATCAGGTAGAAGCTGTCCCCCTCGTCCCCCTCGTGGAAGATCTCGCGGTCACGCTCGATGCGCACCTGGTCGGCGCGGGCCGCCACCTCCCAGAGCAGGCGCTCGGCGACGCCGGGGAAGAGGTACCCCTGGAAGGCGCGGATCATGAAGATCCGGTCGATGGCCTCCTGCACCCGGGGGGCGGCGGCCATGAGCTTGAGCATCGCCTTCCTGGGGATCTCGAGCAGGCGCGCCCCCTCCGCCCCGGCGGCGCGGGCGGTGGCGTTTCTCCGGCGACCCGAGATCAGGCTCATCTCGCCGAAGAAGTTCCCCGGGGCGAGCCGGGCGACTGCGCGCTCCGAGTCTTGCCCCTCCGGGCGCATGGTGATCTCGACCTCGCCGGAGCGGATCAGGTAGACGCTGTTGGTGTAGTCGTTCTGGGTGAGGACGGTCTCGCCGGCGGCGAAGGTCCGCGGCTCGACCGATAGAAACATCTCCCGGAGCTGGTCGTCCCGAGCCCCCTCGAAGAGCGGGATCTCGTCGCGCACCTCGGCGATCCGCTCCGCCACCCGCCCGTCCCACCAGGGCAGGCGCTCGCGCAGCACCGCCTCGTCGGCCGGCTCGACCTCGCGCCCCAGGATGTGCTCGACCGCCTCGTAGCCCTGGTTGATGCCGAGCTTGATCAGGTCGCGCCCCGAGACCGCGCCGATCAGGTGGAGACCGGGCACCGAGGACTCGTAGCCCGGCCCCAGGACCGGACCGGCGTCGCGCCCCGGGCCGGTGAGCTCGACCCCCAGGCTCTCGAGAAAGCTCCGCGGCGGGAAGGTGCCGATCTTGGCGATCACCAGATCCGCCGGCAGCTCCACCGTGCCCTCCGGCGAGGCCAGGACGATCCGATCCGGGAGTACGCGCTCGATGGTGGTCGAGAAGTGAATCGCCAGGTCACCCGAGCCCTGGCGCGCCAGAGTCTCCCGCTCGAGGGACTCCTTGGCGCGGACGATCTCGGGCTTGCGCACCACCAGGGCCACCCGGTTGTGGTCGCAGAGCGCGAGGGCCACCTCGAGGGCCGAGTCGCCCGCCCCCACCACCACCACGTCGCGGTCCCGATGCTCGTCCGGGTCGATCAGCCGGCCGCTGACGTGGGGCAGGTCCTCGCCCGGGACACCGAGCTTGCGGGGGTTGCCCTGGGT
>CAZIIB010000610.1:0-2994 GCA_964539125.1 uncultured Thermoanaerobaculia bacterium
AGAGGAGCCGCCCGTAGCGGAAGGTCTCGAAGTCGTCGCGCTGGATGTAGCGCCGCTCGCCCGTACGCTGGAGGGCCACGATCACCGGGCGCACGTCGACGGCGCTGCCTTCGATCTCGGTCGTCGGGCTGACGCGGAAGATGGTCTTGAGCGGGATCGGGTGGAGCGCCAGATCCTCCTGCTCCGGGAACGCTTCGGCGAGCAGGCGGAGCGCCGGCTCGACCGCGCCGCGGGGCACCGTGAAGCGCAGAGCCTCCTCGCCGTCGCGCCGGCAGGTGAGGGTGAAGGCGCCGGTCTTGCTGTGGATTGCGGGGTGGAAGGTGACGCCCTTTTCGCCCAGCTCACGCGAGCAGTGGTAGGCGAGGCGGAACCAGAAGCTCTCCTCCCGGCTCTGCCGGCGGCTTCTCATTCCCGCCTTCTCGAGCAACCGCTCCTGGCGGGTGAGCTGGAGGCGGGCGAGACGCTCGAGGAGGCCGGCCCGGTCGGCGTACTCGCCGTCGACCGGCCGCTTGCCGAGGCGCTCGAGCAGGCGCAACCGCCCGCCCGACCCGTCCATCCAACGCGCCAGCTCCTCGCCGCGCCGCGAGTCGATCGAGAGGAGCTTCTTCTCCTCGGTCCGGGTCGTGCGCACCAGGAGCTCGGCCCACGGCGTCGGATCCTCGTCGGCCAGAAGGCTCGCCAGCCGGAACCAGAGGGTTCGGGAGAAGACCTCCTCCCACGGTCTCCGGCCGAGCCAGTCCTCGACCGAGCGCAGCCGCTCGGACAGCTCGAGCAGGTGACTGCACGTGGTCTCGCGGCTCTCCTCACACGAGCACGAGCGCACCGAGCGCTCGCTCTCCGGCAGCCGCGGGATGTAGATCGCATGGCCTTCGGGCTTGCCGGCCGGAGGCACCAAGCCGATCCCGGAGCGGTGGAATTCGAGGCGATTGAGATCCAACATAGGGCGGAGGCAGAGGTGCGGAGGTAAGCATTGTATATCCCTTCGCGCCAGGGCACCAGTCGGTGAGGGGATCGGGCCGCCCATGGGATAGCATGGGACCCCATGGTCTCCCTCGAAGAACGCACCGCGAGCGCCGGCACCGAGGCGGCCGGCGGCCCCGATTTCTCCCTGACCGAAGAGCAGCGCGCGATCCGGCAGATGGCGCGCGAGTTCGCCGAGAACGAGGTGGACCCGATCGTCGAGGAGATCGACGAGGCCCAGCGCTTCCCGCACGAGGTGATGGCCAAGGCCGCCGAGCTCGGGTTCCTGGGCATCATCTTCCCGGAGGAGTACGGCGGCGCGGGCCTGGGGTACCTCGAGTACGTTCTCGTGGTCACCGAGCTCTCCCGGGTCGACCCCTCCGTGGGGATCTCGGTCGCCGCCCACAACTCGCTGTGCTCGAATCACATCTTCAAGTTCGGCAGCGAGGAGCAGAAGCGGCGCTGGCTGGTGCCGCTGGCCCGGGGCGAGAAGATCGGGGCCTGGAGCCTCACCGAGCCGGGCGCCGGCTCCGACGCCTCGGGCACCCGCACCCGCGCCGAGAAGGTCGACGGCGGCTGGGTGCTCAACGGCGCCAAGACCTTCACCACCCACGGCAAGGTGGGCGAGATCTGCGTGGTCATGGCGGTCACCGACCCGGAGGGCGAGAAGGGCCGGAACATCTCGGCCTTCGTCCTCGAGAAGGGCATGGACGGCTTCCGGGCGGGCAAGAAGGAGAACAAGCTCGGCATCCGCGCTTCGGACACCTCCGAGGTGGTGATGGAGAGCTGCTTCGTGCCCGACGACTACTTGCTGGGCCGGGAGGGCGAGGGGTTCAAGCAGGCGCTGGCGATCCTCGACGGCGGCCGCATCTCCATCGCCGCCCTCGGCCTCGGCACGGCGATGGGCGCCTTCGACACGGCGGCGGCCTACGCCCAGGAGCGCGAGCAGTTCGGTCGGCCGATCGCCCAGTTCCAGGCGATCCAGTTCTACCTCGCCGAGATGGCCACGCGCATCGCGGCGGCCGAAGCCCTGACCTTCGCCGCCTGCGACCTGATGGACCGGGGCCTGCCCGTGACCCGGATGTCCTCCGAGGCCAAGCTCACCGCCGGCGAGGCGGCCGTCTTCTGCTCCGAGCGGGCGGTCCAGATCCTGGGCGGCTATGGGTTCATCAAGGACTACCGGGCCGAGAAGTTCTACCGCGACGCGAAGATCTGCACCATCGGCGAGGGCACGAGCGAGATCCAGCGCCTGGTGATCGCCCGGCAGCTCTTCAAAGGCCGGTGAACGGCCGTCCGGTGGATTCGGTGACCGGCCGCCCCCACGACCCGGTGGACGCGCTCGACGACCTGGTCCGGGGCATCGGGGCGCGGGAATCCCGGGCGCTGGGGCGGGCGATCTCCCGGCTCGAGCGGGGCGGCGCCGGGGCTCGGGAGCTGGTGACCCGCCTCTACCCGCAGACCGGCCGGGCTCGCCTCGTGGGGCTCACCGGCCCTCCCGGGTCGGGCAAGTCGACCCTGATCGAGGCCCTCGCCCGTCACGCCCGGAGCGCGGGAGAGAGCGTGGCCGTCCTGGCCGTCGACCCCACCAGCCCGTTCACCGGCGGGGCCCTCCTCGGCGACCGGGTGCGCATGCAGTCGCTCTACACCGACCCGGGAGTCTTCATCCGCTCCATGGCCACCCGCGGCGCCCTCGGCGGGCTCGCGGCGGCGGCCCACGACGCCGTCGACGTCCTCGACGCGGCAGGCTTCGACCTGGTGCTGGTGGAGACGGTCGGGGTGGGCCAGGACGAGGTGGACGTGGTGCGGAGCGTCGACACCGTGGTCGTGGTGGTGGTTCCGGGCATGGGCGACGACATCCAGGCGAACAAGGCGGGGCTTCTGGAGATCGCCGACGTCTTCGTGCTCAACAAGGCGGACCGCGAGGGCGTGGATCGGACGGAGAAGGACCTGCGCTTCATGCTCGAGCTCGCGGGCGAGGTTGGAGGTCCGGAGGCCTGGGTGCCGCCGGTGGCGCGCACCGTGGCCCTCCGGGAC
>CAZIIB010000611.1:0-2990 GCA_964539125.1 uncultured Thermoanaerobaculia bacterium
CCGAGGCGCCGCGGCAGCATGGCGCGCGACCGAGGCATACCCGCAGGTCTGTCGCAGGGAGCGCAACGCCACTGCCGGGGATGCAGCGGCGCCCGAATACAGCCGGATTCTCGGTGGGTGGCTCTCAGGCCGCGGCGCCTGCCTTCTCGAGGAGCTTCTCCAGGTGCGGCCGGTCCATGACGCCGGCGTCCATGTAGATCACCTGTCCCTGGCGGTCGATGACCATCAGGGTGGGCAGGGCGTTCAGCCCCAGCTTGGTGGACAGCTCGTCCTGCGGGTCCAGGAGGATGGGGTACGGGAACGGGTTCTTCTGGACGAAGCTCGCCACGGTCTCGGGCTCCTCGGCCACGTCGACGCCCAGGAACTGGACACCGCGTTTCGACCAGGTGGGATGGAGATCCTCGAGGATCTGCGCCTGGACGCGACAGGGCATGCACCAGGTGGCCCAGAAATCCACGATCACGACCTGACCGGCGAAGTCGGGAGGCCCGAGGGTCTTGCCGTCCAGCGTCTGGAGGCGGAAGCTCGCCTCTTCGGAGGCGGCCGGGGAGCCGTTGCCGCAGGCGGTGAAGAGTACGGGAAGAAGCGCGACGGCGAGGAGCGCCGTGCGGGTGGCTCGGTGGGGAATCAAGGTGCGCATGGGCCTCAGAGGATATCCGATCGCGGGGAGGATGACGAACGGCCGAGGAGGGGGCAACCTCCCCGGCCGCTCGGAGGTCGGCAGGTCAGCGATTCGGTCTCGTGGTTCGTCCATCCTCGATCGACAGGGTATCCGGCGAGGAATTCGCGTCGCTGGCCAGGCGCTCCGACGCAGGCGTAGCGGTGCCTCCGTCGAGGAGGGGCACCGCCGCCAGCGGCTCGAGGGACCGTCAGGGCCCGTCGACTGAGGGTTGACGGACCACTAGCTACAGCCCGAGGTGGAGCCGCAGTTCAGGCACTTGTAGCAGGAGCCGTTCCTCACCATGATGGCCCCGCACTCGTGGCAGCTCGGCGCGTCCTGCTGGAGCAGGAAGGTCACCTTCGAAGCATCCAGGCGCTCCACCGACACCTGGGTCACGCCGCCGCCACTCGCCTCGGGCAGCGCCGCGGGCGGCTCGTCGCGCAGGATCACCCCGGCGGCCTGCTTCTCCTCGCGCGAAAGGAAGCGCGAAGCCAGGTACCGGAAGATGTAGTCCATGATCGACTTGGCGATGGGGATCTCGGGGTTCTTGGTGAAGCCCGAGGGCTCGAAGCGGGTGTGGCTGAACTTGTCCACCAGGGTGTGGAGCGGCACGCCGTACTGGAGGGCGATGGAGATCGCCGTGGCGAAGGCGTCCATCAGGCCCGAGATGGTCGAGCCCTCTTTGGCCATGGTGAGGAAGATCTCGCCCGGGAGACCGTTCTCGTAGAGCCCGACGGTGATGTAGCCCTCGTGCTCGTTGATCGAGAACTTGTGGGTCAGCGCCTGCCGCTCGTCGGGGAGCTTGCGTCGCATGGCCCTCGGCTCGTCGCCCTTGGCGAGCGCCTTGGTCGTCGTCACCTCGCCGCCCTTCTTGGTCGAGAGCGGCTGGCTGCGCTTGCATCCGTCGCGGTAGATCGCCACCGCCTTGAGACCCAGCTCCCAGCCCTCGACGTAGGCCTGCAGGATGTCCTCCGGGGTCGACTCCTCGGGCAGGTTGATGGTCTTCGAGATCGCCCCCGAGATGAACGGCTGGACCGCGCCGAGCATCTTCAAGTGGCCGCGGTAGTGGATCGAGCGCTTGCCGCGAGCCGGTTTGAAGGCGCAGTCGAACACCGGCAGGTGGTCGTCCGCCAGGTGGGGCGCGCCCTCGATCGTGTCGTGCTCGTCGATGTACTCGACGATCTCGCGGATCTCGTCCTTGTCGTAGCCCAGGCGCTTCAAGGCCAGCGGCACGGTGTTGTTGACGATCTTGATCATGCCGCCGCCGACCAGGCGCTTGTACTTGACGAGAGCGATGTCCGGCTCGACGCCCGTCGTGTCGCAGTCCATCATGAAGGCGATGGTGCCGGTCGGTGCGAGCACCGAGATCTGGCTGTTGCGCAGGCCGGCGCCGTCGCCCAGCTCCACGACCTCGTCCCACGCTCCCTTGGCCGCGCGCAGGATCTCGAGCGGCACGTGGGCCGAGTCGACCTCCTTCAGGGCATCCCGGTGCTTGCGCATCACCCGCATCATCGGCTTGCGGTTGGTCTCGAACTCGTCGAACGGGCCCTTGGCGGCCGCGATCCGCCCGCTCTGGGCGTAGGCGGCTCCGGACATCAGCGCCGTGATGGCGGCGGAATAGTCCCGGCCGGCGTCGGAGTCGTAGGGCAGACCCCGGGCCATGAGGAGCGCTCCCAGGTTGGCGAACCCGATGCCCAGGGGCCGGAACGTGTGGGAGTTGGCCTCGATCCTCGGCGTCGGGTAGGAGGCGTTGCCCACGATGATCTCCATGCCCGAGATCACCACCTCGCAGGCGTGCCGGAAGCCGTCGACGTCGAAGCCGGTGTCGGCGTCGTAGAACCTCATCAGGTTGAGCGACGCCAGGTTGCAGGCGGTGTCGTCGAGGAACATGTACTCCGAGCAGGGGTTCGAGGAGTTGATCCGGGCGGTTCCGGCACAGGTGTGCCAGTCGTTGATCGTGGTGTCGTACTGCATGCCCGGATCGCCGCAGACCCAGGTCGACTCGGCGATCTTGTCCATCAGCTCGCGAGCCCGGAAGGTGTCCATGGCCTCACCGGTGGTCACCGCGTGGGTGGTCCACTCGCCGTCCTCCTCGGCGGCGCGCATGAACTCGTCGGTGACCCGCACGGAGTGGTTGGCGTTCTGGTAGAAGACCGAGTCGTAGGCGCCACCGGGCACGTTGAAGCCGCCCTCGTAGCCCGCCTCGATGAGCGCCCAAGCCTTGCGCTCCTCCTTCTCCTTCGATTCGATGAACTCCACGATGTCCGGGTGGTCGACGTCCAGGATCACCATCTTCGCGGCGCGCCGGGTCTTGCCGCCCGACTTGATC
>CAZIIB010000612.1:0-2989 GCA_964539125.1 uncultured Thermoanaerobaculia bacterium
GCCATGGCGCGCCAGGCGGAGGCCGAGCGAGAGAAGCGGGCCAAGATCATCAACGCAGAGGGCGAGTTCCAGGCCTCGAAGCAGCTCGCCGAGGCCGCCGAGGTCGTGTCGCGGAATCCGGTGACCCTGCAGCTGCGTTATCTCCAGACGCTGGTCGACATCTCCTCGGAGCAGAACTCCACCATCTTCTTCCCCATCCCCATCGAGTTCATCCGCGCGCTCGACTCGATGGGCAAGCGCGCCGACCGGGAGTGACCGAGACGTCGTGAGCGAACAGTACGAGCCGAGCTACTACGAGATCGCGCTCACGGGACGGCAGGTGCTCGCCGGCTTCGTGATTCTCCTCGTCTGCCTGGTGGCGGCCTTCTTCTCCGGTGTCTGGGTGGGCCGGGGCGGCCGCGGCGACCAGCATCGGCCGGGACAGGCCGTCGCCCAGCAGGGGACGGCCCAGGAGCCTCGGGGCCCTGAGCTCTCGTTCTTCGACGAGAAGCAGCCCGCGGGGTCCCGCGCCCAGGCGGAGGAGGGCGGCCGGCAGGAGCCCTCGGGCAACCCGGCCGAGGGCTCCGGGACGCCCGGGTCTTCAGCCCAGGACGAGCTCGCCGGAGGGTCTCCCGCCACCCCGGCGACTCCGCCACCGGCCGAGCCCTCGACGAGCGCCGGTGGAGCCGCGGGCCGAGAGGATCAGGGGAGCCCGGCGAGGCGGGCCGAAGCCGAGCCGGCCGCGCCCCCCGCCGAGAGCAGCCCGAGCGGCTCGCTCGCCACCGGCGACGTGGTGATCCAGGTCTTCTCCTCGGGTGAGGAGGCCAAGGCCCGCAATGTCCTCGACCTGCTCGAGAAGCACGGCTTCCGCGCGTTCCTCTCGCCGGTCGTCGACGGCGACCGAACCCTCTACCGGGTGCGCGTCGGCCCGTTCGAGCACAAGAGCGAGGCCCAGGCGGTCGCCGAGAAGCTGCACAAGTCCTTGAACCTGGAAACCTGGATCACCCAGTGATCCTGGCGGTCCTTCGCGCCGCTGGCGGCGTTGCTCCTCCTCGACCCAGGTTCCGCTGCGCCTGCGTCGGAGCGCCTGACCAGCGACGCGAGATCCTCGCCAGAGATCCCGTCGCGTGACGATGGAGCGACGCCCGACGGGGGAGGCGGGCGGAGCCTCCCGCCGACCGCCGGGCGGCCTCGCCGCGGCGGGCCGGGCGCTGCCCTGGCTGGTGGCGCCCGTCGCCGGGGCCCTCTGGGCGACGGCCTTCGGAGTCCACGCCCAGGTGATCGCCCCCTGGATCTCCCTCGCACCCCTCTTCCTGCTGTTCTCGGGCCGCGGGAGCCGCTCCGCCTTCGGTCTCGGCTGGCTTCATGGCACCGCCTTCTGGGTGGTCTCGATCCCGTGGGTCGCCCCGACGCTCACCACGTACGGCGGTCTGGCACCCTGGCTCGCGGTCGTGCTGCTGGTCGCCCTGGCCCTCTACCTGGGCCTCTACACGGCGCTCTTCGCCGCCGTGGGGGCGCCGCTCTGGCGCCGGTTGGGCCTCCTGGCCCTGGTCGCGTTGCCCGCCCTCTGGGTGACCCTGGAGTGGATCCGGGGCTGGCTGTTCTCGGGGTTTCCGTGGAACCTGGCGGGCTACGCCTGGACCGAGGTTGCCGGCGCCCTGCCCCTGGCCGCCTGGATCGGCGTCTGGGGCGTCTCCTTCCTGGTCGTCCTGGCCAACGCCGCCGTGGCCCGAGCGGTGGTCGCGCGCAGCTGGCGGCCGGCGGGCTGGCTCCTGGTGCCGCTCCTCCTGCTTCCCCTGGCCGGGCGGCGGGCGGTGGCGCTCTCCGGCATGGAGCCGGCGGGGCTCTTCGAGGAGGGCGCGATGCGGGAGGCCGGGCCGGGCGAGCCGGTGCGCGTCATCCAGCCGGCGATCTACAACCAGGTGGTCTACGATCCCCAGGTCACCCGCGACGACGTCGAGCGCCTCTTCGCCCTCTCCCGCCGGGCGTGCGATCGGCCGGGAGCGCTCCTGGTCTGGCCGGAGAGCGCCGCCTGGCCGTACGAGCTCGGTCGCGATCCCCTCTTCCGCCAGGACGTGGAACGGCTGGCCGCGCGCGGCTGCCCGGTGTTGCTCAACTCCACCACCGAGGCGGGCGACGGGCGCTACTTCAACTCCGCCTACCTGGTGGGCCCGGAGGGCGTGGTGGCTCGTTACGACAAGCGGCATCTCGTGCCGTTCGGGGAATACGTGCCGCTCAAGGGCGTTTTCTCCTTCCTCGACCGGCTGGCGAGGAGCGCCGGCGACTACTCGGCGGCCGACCGCGTCACCCTGCTGCCCTGGGCGGGCAACCGGCTGGGGATGGCGATCTGCTTCGAGGTCACCTTCCCGGGCGAGGTGGCGGATCTCGTCCGCGCGGGCGCGACCGCCCTGGTCACCATCACCAACGACGCCTGGTACGGCGACACGTCCGCTCCCTGGCAGCATTTCCGGGCCGCCCGCTGGCGCGCCGCCGAGACGCGGCGTCCCCTGGTCCGGGCGGCGATCACGGGGGTCTCGGGGGTGATCGGCCCGGACGGTTCGGTGCGCCGTCTCCTGGGCGTCGGCGAGGAGGGGATCCTGCGCGCCCGGATCGTCGGGCGCGACGACCTCTCGCCCTTCGTTCGCCGGCCGTGGGCGGTGCCGGCGGGAGCCGCCGTGCTGGCGGTCTTTGCTATGGTGCTGGCCGCCGGAAAGACGGTGTCGTACCGAGGGCGCTGATGTGCCGCGTCAGCAAGGCACGCGACCGAGGCATTCCCGAAAGGTCTGTCGCAGGGAGCGCAACGCCGCTGACGGGGATGCGGCGGTGCTCGAATGCAGCCGTAGTTGCGACGAGTAGTACGATAGCCTTCGCCCGCAGGAGAACCCGATGATCGGCCCAGAGATCCACCAGAGAATCGACCGTCTCGACGAGCAGCTCGACCACCTCCGGGGGTATCTTTGAGGAGGCCGGGCTGGAGGCGGAGCTCGCGGAGATCGACCGCGAGATGGGG
>CAZIIB010000613.1:0-2983 GCA_964539125.1 uncultured Thermoanaerobaculia bacterium
CCGTCGATGTCAGGAGGTCTGAAGGCGCCGTTCAGGCCGAGCAGCTCCTGGAGGTGCTGGTCGAGGATCGGCCGGACGACCTCCGAGAGGCATGGGAGTCGCTCCCCGCCAGCCCAGTCGCCAAGGCGGTTCGACGACGCCTGCAATCTTTGCCGGAACCCCTCCGGGAGCGAGTCACGAAGGTGGTCGGCGGGTAGTCCCCTCTTGACTTCTTACAGAGGTACCGATGCCGATGTTCCCCACCATCTCGATACCCGGCCGGCACGGCTGCGACCGCACAGGTCTCACCACCGGTTGTAAGTTGGACAGAATCACCGGTCGGGATTTGACACCTCGCCGAGGGGTCGATGACTGATCGGAAGTAGCGAGGAGGAGGGGGAGCCCTCCTCCGGTCTCCGGCCCTGCCGGGACGGAGGGCCAAGGGGTGAGCCCGGAGGGCGAGCCCCTGGGCCCGGAGGCCCCGCAGGGCCGGAGACCGCCGCCGAAGATGTGGGTCGTCGACCTCGAGTTGAAACGAAGGGCGGTCTGCCCGCCCGGCGAGAATCGAGTTGAAGAAAGGCTCGACGCCGGGAAGGAGACCGCCAGGACCCATGGTAACGACAGCGAGGTCATTGATGCATCAGCTACTACGAGAAGGCGTGAAGAAGTCCGAGATCGCCCGCCGCCTTGGGCTGTCTCGACAGACCATCTACAACTGGTTGAAGTCAGGGAATGAGGAGGAAAAGCCTGCCCGCAGGACAAGCAAGCTCGACCACTTCAAGGCTTACATCGAGAGCCGCTTGGAGAGCTTCGACCTGCCGGCGACTGTCCTGTTGACGGAGCTTCGAGCCCGCGGCTATGACGGCGGGATCACGATCTTGCGGGACTACGTGGCGACGATCAAGGGCCGACATGTGAAGCGAATCGTCGATCGCTTCGAGACCGAGCCGGGCAGACAGGCCCAGGTCGACTGGGCGTCGTGCGGCACGATCGTGCACCGGGGTCGGCGCCGCCGGCTGAGCCTGCTGATCGTGGTGCTGGGCTACTCGCGCACGATCTGGGCACAGTTCGTCGTCTCCGAGCGTCGGCCGGTCCTGCTCGAGCTCCTGGAGGCAGCCTTTCACGCCCTCGGCGGCGTACCTCGGGAGCTGCTGTTTGACAACCTCAAGCAGGTTGTCGCGGAGACTCGCCGGGAAGACAAGCCTGCTGTGGTCCAGCAGCGGTTTGCGGTTTTTGCCGAGCACTGGGGATTCCACACCGTCGTCAGCCCACCGTACTGGCCACGGGCCAAAGGCAAGGTCGAGCGGGCGATCCAGTACGTCAAGTCGAGCTTCCTGGAGGGTCGCAGCTTCACCGACCTCGACGACCTCAATGCCCAGCTACGCTGCTGGCTTGCCGAGGTCGCCAATGTGCGGGTCCACGCGACCACCAAGGAGCGGCCGGCCGACCGCCTCGCCGCCGACCTCGCGGCGATGCTGCCCATCGGCGACACGAGGCCGTTCCCGGCCGTCACCGTCGCCGAGCGCCTCGCCGACCACGACGCCCGGATCTCGTATCTCGGGGTGCGGTACTCGGTCGACCCCGAGATCCTGACTGGCCGCCGGCGGGGAAACGAGGTCGAGGTCCGCCACGGCGCCGACGACAGAATCCGGATCTTCTCTGACGGCCTGCTGGTCGGTCAGCACCAGGTGCTGCCCAGCGGCAGCCCGCCGCACGACGACCCTCTCCACGCGGCCAAACGTCGCCAGCTACGACAGCTGCCGACCTGGGTCCGTGGCACGGGCTCGGCGCCACGCTTCGACCAGCAGCTGCCCAACCTCGACGACCTCGCCGCGATGGCGCCACAGGTCGCCGAGCGTGCGCTCAGTGCCTACGAGGTGGTCTGATGCAGGGCGAGCTCTGCTATCAGCGTGTCCGCCAAGGTCTCGAGGCGCTAGGAATGTCCGCAGCTCTCGAGATCCTCGACAATGCCCTGGAGACCGGCAGGGTCGACGAGCTCGCCCCAGTGGAGGTCATTGACCGTATCCTCGACGTCGAGCTGAAGGCCCGCCATGATCGCCGGGTCGAGACGAATCTGAAGTTCGCCGGCCTGCCATACCGGCAATCTCTCAGCGCCTTCGACTTCGAGGCACAACCGTCCATCGATCCCCAGGTGATTGGCCGCCTCGCCACCTTGCACTTCCTCGAGGAGGCCACCAACGTCCTCATCCTCGGCCCGCCAGGCGTCGGCAAGACCGCCCTCGCCGTCGGCCTCGCTATCCGCGCCCTCGAGGAGGGCCACCGCATCTTCTTCGTCGCCTGCCATGACTTCGTGGCGCGCTTCCGCAGGGCTCTACGCGCCGATCGCCTCGAGCGCCTGCTCACCACCATGCTCCGGCCCAGGCTCCTCATCCTCGACGAGGTCGGCTACACCCCCCTCGAGCGCCCCGAGGCCACCTTCCTCTTCGAGGTCGTCGCCAAGCGCTACGACCGCAAGAAGCCGATGATCATCACCTCCAACAAGACCTGGGGCGCCTGGGGCGAAATCCTGCCCGACCAGGTCATGACCGCCGCCATCCTCGACCGACTCCTCCACCGCTCGGTCACCATCAACATCCAGGGCGAGAGCTACCGTCTCCGCGAGCACCGCAAAGCCGGCATCAGCCCTCTCCCTATCCCGCCGAAAGGAGGCGACGACACCCCGTCGAAAGTGTCAAACCCAAACCGGTGAAAGTGTCCAACTCGGGACCGGTGTTGACACCTACTGCAAGTATCTCCGCGACGTCCTTCTTGATGCGCCTTTCGCGAGCGAACTTCTCTGCTTGGAGCACGGTTTCGATCTGCTCTGCTGTCGGGTTCATCGGTAGGGCGGAGAGGTCGGCGTCCTTCAGCGCTTCTTTGTGCCACGGTGCATCCTCATCAACGTAGGTTTGGACGCGTTCCCGTTTTCTCTCCTGTCGTTCGGTCACTTCTGAGCCCATCGCTGTACGTGCGATTCCTGCCGTTTGCGATTCGATTTCTGTTT
>CAZIIB010000614.1:0-2976 GCA_964539125.1 uncultured Thermoanaerobaculia bacterium
CCGCCGACCTCGCGGCGATGCTGCCCATCGGCGACACGAGGCCGTTCCCGGCCGTTGCCGATCCTGCGTCGGCGGATCCGCCGCTGCTCGTCGTCTTCATGCTCGGCCTGACCGTCAGCGGCGTGTGTAGCCGGCGGTCAGAAACCGCGGGATCCTGGTGATTTAGTGAGTACAGGAAGGTAGCGGGGAGGAATCATCGTCGCGCGCGGGCGCGAGGGGTGGATTGTGGGTTGGTGGAAAATGAGAGGGGGAGTCAATCCCGGAAAGAAGCGACTCCCCCTCGGCCAGGGATGTAATCCCGTCGTTCCGAGTATCACCGAGGTGGGTGTGGACGTCCAGGCCGGATTTCGGTCATGGACGAGCTTTACCCGGATCGCCGTCGTTTTCACTGCTCGCGCTGCCAGAAGGTGGCGTACATCTGCTCACACTGCGATCGCGGTCAGACGCATTGCTCAGGAGCCTGTCGGGATGAGTCACGGCGGACGTCGGTGAGGGCAGCTGGCGCCCGATACCAGCGCACTCGCCGGGGCCGGGAGAACCACGCTCGACGTCAGCAGAGATACCGTGATCGGCAGACGGCCGGAAAAGAAGTGACGCATCAGACTTGCCGCAGTCAGGCCACACCGAGCACGGTGGTGACATGCGGTATTTCAAGACTGACCGAGACGACGATGCATTCACCGATGGTCCAGCAACGGTGCGACTTCTGCGGGCACGGATGCGAGCCGTACGTGCGGCTGGACTTCCTCCGCTGCCGACGGCCACTACGAGGCCGACGGCGGGGGGTCAGTGATGATCCCGCCGGAGGTGAGAGCAGAGATCCGGCGTTTACATGAGGTCGAAGGCCTCAAGCTGAACACCATCGCCCGGCTGGTCGGAGTCCACCACTCGACCGTGTCGGCTGCGATCGAGGGAGCCGGGAGGTCGGCGGACCCGTCGGCGCAGGTGAAGCGGCGACCGTCGATTCTTGACCCGTACATGCCGCTGATCTCCGAGACCCTGAGGAAGTACCCGACGCTGGCGGCCAGCCAGCTGTACGAGATGCTCAGGCGACGGGGCTACCCAGGCGGGCCGGATCACCTGCGCCATCGGGTGGCCGAGCTCGGGCTTCGTCCGCGACGGAGTGCCGAGGCGTTTCTCCGGCTCAGGACCCTGCCGGGCGAGCAGGCCCAGGTGGACTGGGGTCACTTCGGCTCTCGTCCGGTCGAAGGAGGAGAGCGCCGGCTGTACGCCTTCGTCATGGTGCTGAGCTACTCGCGACGGATCTTCCTTCGCTTCTTCTACGACGCCCGGATGGTGAGCTTTCTGACCGGTCATCTGGCGGCCTTTTCGTTCTTCGACGGCGTGCCCCGGTGTCTTCTCTACGACAACCTCAAGAGCGCCGTGCTCGAGCGCCGAGCGGACGCCATCCGGTTTCACCCGAGGCTCCTGGAGGTGGCCGACCACTATGGCTTCGAGCCGCGACCCGTGGCTCGCTACCGGGGCAACGAGAAGGGTCGTGTCGAGCGTGCGATCCGGTACATCAGGACCGCCTTCTTTCCGCTGCGTGCCGAGCACGACATCGAGACCTTGAATCGTGAGGCGGCCGAGTGGTGCCTTCAGACTGCGTCGCGGCGCCAGTGGCCCCAAGATCGGCGGCGCACCGTAGAGCAAGCCTACCTGGAGGAGCGAGGCCACCTCTTGAAGCTCCCGGGGCAGCCGCTGCCGTGCCACGAGCAGAACGACGTCTCTGTCCGCTCGAGCCCGTACGTCCACTTCGACTGCAACCGCTACTCGATTCCCCACACTCGGGTGCAACGACTGCTCACTGTCGTGGCCAATCTGGAGGTCGTCCGCGTCCTCGACGGCGCCGAGGTCATCGCCACCCACCAACGCTCATGGGACAAGAACCAGGTCGTCGAGGAGAACGCGCACGTCGACGAGCTGTGGAAGCAAAAGCGAGCCGCCCGACTCAGCCACGGTCAGGATCGCCTGCTCCGTGCCGTGCCGCGCTCCGAGGAGCTGCTCACCGCCTTGGCTCGGCGCCAGCGCCATCTCGCCCCCGCCGTCGACTACCTCCTCAGGCTCATGGACCAATTCGGCCGGGCCGAGCTCGACGCTGCCGTCGCCGAAGCGCTCGACAGTGGATCACCTCACCCGGAGACCGTTCGTCTCGTCCTCGACAGGAGGCGGCGGGCACAACATGCGTCACCGCCTGTACCGATCCATCTGCCCGACAACCCGAAGGCCAAGAACCTCTCTGTCGTACCCCACGACCTGTTTCGCTATGACCCGGAGGACGACGACTCATGACCACTCCCAATGGCTCGGACGACCTCTACCGGCGTGCTGCTGCGCTCAAGCTCTACGGCCTCCTTGCCCACTGGAACGAGGCGCATCACCTCCCGTGGGTCGGCGACCTCATCGCCTGGGAGGAAACCGAACGAGCCCAGCGTGGTCTGCAACGACGTGTGCGCCGTGCCCGACTCGGCGCCTACAAACCGATGGCTGACTTCGACTGGACGTGGCCCAAGAGCATCGACCGCTCTCACATCGAGGACATCTTCCTGCTCGAGTGGCTCCAGACCGCGACCAACGTCATCCTCGTCGGCCCCAACGGCGCCGGCAAGACGATGATCGCGAAGAACCTCGCCCACCAGGCAGTCCTGGCTGGTGCATCCGTCCGCTTCGTCACCGCCTCGGAGATGCTCAACTCCCTGGCCGAGCAGGACTCCACCTCCAGCCTCAACCGCAAGCTCGGCCTCTTCTGCCGGCCTCAGCTCCTGGTCGTCGATGAGCTCGGCTACCTCTCCTACGACAACCGCCACGCCGACCTCCTCTACGAGGTCGTGTCCCGGCGCTACGAGTCCAAGCCCATCCTCATCACCACCAACAAGCCCTTTGCCGAGTGGGGCGAGGTCTTCCCAAACGCCACCTGCGTCGTCACCATCGTCGACCGGCTCATCCACAGGTCCGAGATCGTCCAGATCGACGGCG
>CAZIIB010000615.1:0-2973 GCA_964539125.1 uncultured Thermoanaerobaculia bacterium
CCGAGAACCGGGCCTTCCTGAGGCTCGGCCCGGACGATCTCCTGGCCCATCCGGCGGGCCCGCCGTCCGCGATGAACGAGCTGGTCTGGTTCAAGGAGGTCCACCTGGGGCTTCCGGCGGGTGCCGGCTGGTACTACGACGACCTCTACCTGTGCACGCGCGAGCGCCCGCCGCGCGCGGTCTGGGAGTACGACCCGGCGGCCGGCCGGGTCCGGGAGGCGACCCAGCGAGCCGAAGCCGTACGCCGGGACTTCTGCCCGGCCATCGCCTGGTCCGCCCCGCTCGACGCCCGGTTCCGGAGACGGGAAGAGAGCGTCTTCTGGACCCTCGGCCCCTACCTCCGGGGCGGGTACGCGTTCGTCATGGGCGACGGCCGGCAGCGCTACGAGGTACCACGCCGGGGCGGCTTCCGGCTCCCGGCCGCCCGCCGCCTCTCGTTGCGGGTCCGCTATCAGGCGCCCGAGGGCTGGGTCACCTACTCGCCCGAGCTCGAGATCGACCTGACCCGCGACGCGCCGTTCCGCTGGAGCCGCGGCGAGCCCGGCTCGTGATCTGAGCCGCCCCGCCTCCGAGGGTGGGAGCGCCTCCCACCCCGCAGCGGCTGGACGATCTCGCGGCCGAAGCGTTGAATGGTAGCCGAGTAGTCTCGAATCCGGGGCGAGGCGAGAGCGGAATCGAGAGCGAGCGGATCGCCGGCCCTCTCGGAGGTGACGATGGAACTACGCATTCACGGTCGCGGTGGTCAGGGAGGCGTGACCTGCGCCAAGCTCCTGGCGGCCCTTTACGGCCGCCTGGGAAAGAGCGTCCAGGCGTTCGGCGACTACGCGGGCGAGCGCTCCGGCGCCCCGGTGCGCGCCTACGTGCGCGTCAGCGACCGCGCGATCGCCAACCGCAACAAGGTCTACCGGCCCGACCACCTCCTGGTCCTCGACCCGACCCTCCTCGATGCCGGCACCCTGGCCGGGCTCGCCTCGGGCGGCTGGCTCCTGGTCAACTCCGTCGACCCGCCCGAGCGGCTCGCGTCCATCGCCCCCGCCTTCCGGTGGGCGAGCGTCGACGCCACCGGCATCGCCCGCCGCCACGGGATCGGGACCCGCTCGGTGGTGATCGTCAACACCACCATCGCCGGCGCCTTCGCCCGGGCGCTGGAGCTGCCCTTCTCCGCCCTCGAGGACGCCTACCGGGACCTCGGCCTGGAGCGTGACCTGCCCGCGGCCCGAGAGGCCTGGGACACGGTCGTCCTGGGCGGCGAGCCGATGGCCGACGCGGCCGTCGAGACGCCGGTCGCGGCCGCGCGCCCGCCGGTCCCCGACCTGGTGGCGCACCACGTGGGGCCGGCGCCGACCCTCGCCACCGGGAGCTGGCGCAGCCAGACCCCTCGCTACGTCCGCCACCTCTCGCCGTGCAACGCCGTCTGCCCGGCGGGCAACGACGTCGAGGGCTTCGTCCAGGCCCTTGCCCGGGAGGGCGAGGAGGCAGCCGCCGCGGTGCTCGCCCGCACCACCCCTCTTCCCGGTGTCTGCGGCCGCGTCTGCCCGGCTCCCTGCGTCCAGGGCTGCAACCGCCGGTCCTTCGACGGCGCCGTCGAGGTCCGGGGCCTCGAGCGCTGGGTGGCCGACCGGGTGCCGGTCGCCCGGCCGGGGACCCAGGCGCCTCGCCAGACGCGGCGCGTGGCCGTCGTCGGAAGCGGTCCGGCCGGCCTCTCGGCGGCCTACGCCCTGGTCCGCCACGGCCACCGGGTGAGTCTCTTCGACGGCGCTCCCGAGCTCGGCGGTCTGCTGCGCTACGGCATCCCTCGCTACCGCCTCGCCCGCGAGGTGCTCGACGACGAGATCCGCGCCCTCCTCGCACTCGGCGTCGAACCGTTCCCGGGGCGCCCCGTGGGGCCCGCCGAGATCGAGGACCTCGCCGGAGGCCACGACGGACTGCTCCTGGCCGCCGGCCAGCAGGTGCGTCGCGGGCTCGACGTCCCGGGGCTCGGGCTCTCCGGGATCGAGCAGGGCCTCGAGTTCCTGGCGCGCACCGCCGCCCTCCCCGATCCCGAGGCGGACGGCGCACCACGGGTGACTGGTCACGTCGTGGTTCTGGGGGGAGGCAACACGGCCATCGACTGCGCCCGGACCGCCCTCCGAAGCGGCGCCGAGCGCGTGACGATCGCCTACCGGCGGAGCCGGGCCGAGATGCCGGCCATTCCGGAGGAGGTCGAGGAGGCCCTGGAAGAAGGGGTGGAGATGCTCTTCCTCCGGTCTCCGGCGGCCTTCCAGGGCAACGGAGCGGTGCGCGGCGTGGCGCTCGCCGAAATGCGCCTCGGCGCGCCCGACGCCAGCGGACGCCGCCGCCCCGAGCCCGCCGGTGGCACGACGTTCCTGGCCTGTGACCGGGTCCTCCTGGCGCTCGGCCAGTCCTCCGACGAGGAGCTCCTGCCGCGAGGCTGGGCCCTGGAGGACGGCGTCGCCTGGCACGACGGAGTGACGCACCCCGTGGTCGCCGCCGGCGACTACACGACCGGGGACGGCACCGTGGCCCACGCGATCGGCGACGGCCACCACTCGGCCCTGGTACTGCTCTCCCTCCTGGGCGAGCCGGTCGAGACCTGGCGGCGCCCGGCGGCCGCCGAGCGCGCCGCCGCGGTGCCGGCGGACCGGATCCGCCTGGAGCACTTCGCCCACGCTTCGCCCTCGAGCCTCCGGCTCCGCCCGGCGGCCGAGCGGCGCTCGAGCTGGAGCCCGGTGAGCCTGGGCCTGGCGAGCGCAAGGGAGGCCGAGCGCTGCTTCGCCTGCGGCGACTGCACCCGGTGTGACACCTGCCTGGTCTACTGCCCCGAGGGCGCGATCTTCCGGGGCGGCGACGCCTACGTCATCGACTACGACACCTGCAAGGGCTGCGGTCTGTGCGTCACCGAGTGCCCGCGCGACGGCATGGAGATGGAGGACCCATGGGCCTCGATCTGATCACCGCCAACCACGCCGCCGG
>CAZIIB010000616.1:0-2973 GCA_964539125.1 uncultured Thermoanaerobaculia bacterium
TCGGCGGCGGCCGCTACGACGACCTGGTGATGCGCTTCCTGGGCGAGAAGGTGCCGGCGACCGGCGCTTCGATCGGCGTCGACCGCCTGCTCGCGGCGCTGATCCAGCTCGGCAAGGTGGGCGAGCGGAAGGCGACCGCCCGGGTGCTGGTGGCGGTGATCGACCCCGAGCTGCAAGGCGAATGCCTGGAGATGGCCTACGAGCTCCGCCGCGCGGGGGTGCCGACCGAGCTCTACCTGGGCGAGGAGCGGGGCATCGGCAAGCAGCTCAAGTACGCCGACCAGTGGGAGATCCCCATCACCCTGCTCTACGGCGGCAACGAGAAGGAGCGGGGCGTCGTGACCTTGAAGGACATGGGGGCGGGGCGCCGGAAGTCCGAGAAGATCGAGGACCGCCAGGAGTGGATCGAGAAGCGGCCGGGCCAGCGCGAGGCGAAGCGCTCCGAGCTCGTGGCCGAGGTCAATGCCATGCTGGGTGCCATCGACGAGGACGCGCCATGAGCGGCCTCGACGTCGATGGCCATTCGCTGACCCTCGAAGAGCTGGTGCGGGTGGCGCGGGATCCGTCGGTCAAGGTGAGGTGGGGCGCCGAGGCCGCCGGCCGGGTCGAGCGGAGCCGGCGCCAGATCGAGGCGATCGTCGAGCGCTACGAGGCGGCCAGGGCCGAGCATGGCGACTCGCTGGACGGCATCACCCTCGACTACGGCGTCACCACCGGTTTCGGCTCGTTCAAGAACGTGGCGATCGAGCCGGCGGAGCTCGAGCGCCTGCAGAGGAACATCCTGCTCAGCCACTCGGTGGGCGTCGGGTCGGGGAGCGACCCCGACGACCCGGAGAGCTACTTCCCGGCCGAGGTGGTGCGGGCGGCGCTCCTCCTGCGCCTCAACACGTTCCTCAACGGCCACTCGGGTGTGCGCCTGGAGGTGGTCCGGGCGATCGCCGCCATGCTCGACCGGGGGATCGTGCCGCTCGTGCCGACCAAGGGCTCGGTGGGATCGAGTGGCGATCTCTGTCCGTTGGCCCACCTGTTCGTCGTCTTCCTCGGCGAGGGGCGCTACTACGTGGCCCGGGGTGCCGAGGAAGCGCAGGCGGCCCGCCGCTCCCCCGAGCGCTGGAAGCCGGCATCGGGGCTCGCGGCCGACCTGGGGATGGAGCCGCCGAGCCCGAGCCACAAGGAGGGTCTGGCGCTCACCAACGGCGCCACCTTCTCGGCGGCGATCCTGGCGCTCGCGGTCCACGACGCGGAGGTGCTGGCCAAGACGGCGGACGTGGCGCTGGCCCTCTCCCTCGAGGGCCTGTGCGGGTGCGCCCGCGCCTTCGACCCCAAGGTCCACGCGGCGCGCGGGCTCCCGGGCCAGATCGACTCGGCGGCCAACGTTCGCGCGCTCCTCGCCGGAAGTCGGCTCCTCGAGCGCTCGGGTGAGGTGCAGGACGTCTACTCCCTGCGCTGCGCCCCGGCGGTTCACGGCGCGAGCCGCGACGCCATCTCCTTCGCGCGCCGGATCGTCGAGACCGAGATGAACGCCACCACCGACAACCCGCTCTTCTTCCCTGGCGACGACGGCCGCGAGCACGCGACCGAGCCGTGGGACTTCGAGTTCCAGGGCAACTGGGAGGGGACCGGCTACAGCGGAGAGGGCCGGGCGTCCTACTCGGCCGGCAACTTCCACGGCGAGCCGGTGGGGCTGGCGGCCGACTACCTGGCCTGCGCCGTCGCCGAGATCGCCGACGTGGCGGAACGCCGGACCAGCATGCTCCTCGACGCGAACTACAACCGCGGCCTGCCGCCCAACCTGGTGGCGAAGCCGGGGGTCAACTCCGGCCTCATGATCGCCCAGTACACCTCCGCCGCCTTGGTCTCGGAGAACAAGGTCCTGGCCCACCCTTCGGCGGTGGACTCCATTCCCACCTCGGGCAACTCCGAGGACCACGTGGCCATGTCGACCACGGCGGCACGGAAGCTGCGGACGGTGGTCGCCAACGCCCAGGCGGTGCTGGCGATCGAGCTGCTGACGGCGGCCCAGGCGGCGGACTGGCGGATCTTGCGGGGCGCGCCGGGCGGCGGCTACCGCGTGCCGTCGACGGTGGCCGAGGCCGAGGCCGAGGCGGCCCGGTTCCAGGAGTCGATCGGGGGCGAGCGATGGCCGGTGGCCGGAGAGCTGGCGGCGGCGACCTTCGCGGCCTATCGAGCCGTCCGCGGGAAGTCGCCGGCCGAAGCGCTGGTGGAGCCGCTGGTCGATGACCGGTACCTGGCCGACGACATTCGCCGTGTCCGCGAGCGGGTGGAATCCGGCGCGGTGGTCCGAGAGGTCGAGGCCTCCCTGGACCGTCCCCTCCGGGCGAGTCGCCGCCTCACCTTCGCCGCCGAGCCCGACTGAGGAACCGCCCGGCATGGAGCTCACCCCCGAGCTGCGAGCCCTCCTGCGCTGCCCCCAGTGCGGCGCGGAGCTCGCGGCGAGGGAGGGGAGCGCGCTGGTCTGCGAAGGGCCCGAGCCCCACCGGTTCGAGGACGAGGAGGGCTTCCTGACCTTCGCCCGCCCGGGTGCCGGCAAGTACGACCCCGGCTACGCCGCCCGCTACGCGGCCCTCTGGGCCTTCGGCTACGAGACCCTGCACACCGGAGCGGACGAGCCTCTCTACCGCGCCGTCTCGTCGCTGGCGGCGGAGGCCTTGGCACGGGCGCGGCTGGCGGACGAACGGCCGCCGGTGGTGGTGGACGCCGGCTGCGGCGTCGGGCGCACGTTGCGGGACCTGGCGACGCTCGCCCCCGAGGCCACGATCGTCGGGCTCGACGGCTCCCTCGCCATGCTGGAGCTGGCCCGCCGGGTCGTGACGAGCGAGGCGCCCATCGAGGTGGACCTGGCGAGCTACGGCTTCGGCAGCCTCCGCATCCCGCCCCGCCCGAGCCCTGGCGTACACCTCTACCGGGCCGACATCGAGCGCCTGCCGGTGGCCGACGCCTGCGCAGACCTGG
>CAZIIB010000617.1:0-2971 GCA_964539125.1 uncultured Thermoanaerobaculia bacterium
TCTCGCCCCATCCCGACGGTCAGTCAAGCCACCGGCAAATGTCTCAGGCGGGCCAGTCGGCGACATTGTGGTCTTGGCATTTTGAGACGACTTGCGGTGACCCCAAGTGTCTGTTGTGCAAACCGGACTGCATCCTTGCCCTGTCGAGACAGGCGCGAGTGACAGCCGTGCCGCAGCCAACCCGAAAGTCGAGCCTTCGTGTTGAGATGGCGCCAGTGCCGTTGCCCCATTGCCGCAACGATAGACGGGCGTGCCCTGAGCCGCAGAGAAATGTATTGCCTTGACGTTAGTTTCACTTAAGGTCCGGCTTCATTGTCCGGCGCCAACGCTCATTGGCCTCGACCTAAGACGTCCTACGGCTGCAGGGCAAAGGTGCAGGCAGCGATGTTGGTGTCGCTTGTTTTTCGATCAGTTCGACCACCCTCCGCCTTGCTCGAACAATGGCTGGCGATGGACATCCGTCCCTCGGCTTCGCCCAAGCGTGCCGGCCCATCCAGCCTGTGTCTTCAGTGCATTCCAACAACAATGAACAATAAAACCGGCGGTCGCGCGCCTAACCTCAGGGAGGCTCCAGAATGGCAGCCATCATCGTATCCACCACGTCTGACGTGGTGAATGCCAACGACGGAGTTGTCTCCCTGCGGGAGGCGATCGCGCTGGCTAACACCAATCCCGATGCCGACACCATCACCTTCGCTTACTTCCTTGCCGGTCAGACGGTCACCCTGACTGGCGGCGCACTGCTCCTCAATCAGGACGTTACCATCGACGGCGACGTGGATGGCGACAACAAGGCCGACATTGCCATCTCCGGAAACAACGCCACCCGCATCTTCAACATGGCTGGAGGGACCACCGATGTCCATCTCCGTAGCCTCACCCTGACCAACGGGTATGCGGCCGGAGATGGCGGAGCGATTTTCGCCAACGGCATCACCAGCCTCGCCATTGCCGATACCACAATTTCCAACAATACGGCGGCCGGCAGTGGTGGCGGTCTTGTCGCCTTCGGTTCCAAAGTCACCCTGACCAATGCCCTGGTCAGTAGCAATCACGCCGACACCGATGGCGGCGGTCTTTCTGCCTCTGGCGAGAGCATGACGCTGGCCAACACCACCGTTGATGGCAACACGGCCAATGGACAAGGAGGCGGCATCACCGTCGCGGGTACCTTGACGCTGCGCAACAGCACGCTGACCAACAATCAGGCCGATGCCGACGGCATCGATCCGACTTCCGGTGGCGGCATTGCGAACCCCGGCTCGTTAGTGACCGTCAAGAACTCTGTGGTGGCCGACAACACTTCAGGCACGTACCACGCCGCCAACGATGTCGCGGGCGCCATCACGACCGCGACCAATAGTGTCTTTGGCACGGCCGTGGCCATCGCCACCAATACGTCCAGCCTCACCAACGTCACCGAAATCGGTCTTGCCCCCCTCGCAGACAATGGCGGCACGGTGATGACTCGCGACATCCAGCAGGGCAGCGTGCTGATCGATGCAGGCAACAACGCCGCGGCCGCGGGCCTGGCCACCGATGCCAACGGCAATACCCGCATCTCTGGCGGCACCGTGGATATCGGCGCCACGGAAATACAGAATTTGGTGGTTACGACCGCCAGCGATGTGGTCAATGCCGACGACGGCAAGCTGTCCCTGCGCGAAGCGGTGACAATGGCCACAGCTGGGTACGACTTCAACGCCATCACCTTTGCTTCAAGCCTGGCAGGCAAAACGATCAAGCTGACCGGCGGCGAACTGGCGATCACATATGGTGACCTCACCATCGACGGCGACGTCAATGGCGATAACAGGTCCGACATCACCATTTCCGGTAACAACGCCAGCCGCATTTTCTATATGAGCGGCTATACGACCGATGTCGAACTGTTGAGCCTGACCCTGACCAACGGCCATACAGGTTACCGTGGCGGGGCTGTTTTCGCCAAATACATCGCAAGCCTCGACATTGTCGACACCACGATCCGCAACAACACCGCGACCGACGGTGGCGGTCTCTTTGCCTTCAATACCGACACCTCCCTCACCAATTCGCTGGTTAGCGGCAACCACGCCACCGGCTTTGGTGGCGGCCTTTATTCCGAAAACAAGGCCTTGACGCTTACCAACACCACGGTTGACGGCAACACGGCAAAACAATTCGGCGGCGGAATCAGGGCGACTTCCTCGACGCTGACGCTGCTCAACAGCACGGTGACTGAAAACCATGCCGATACCGATGGCACGAGCACCATTGCAGGCGGCGGCGTCGATGATTTTGGCTCAACGATCGTCATCACCAACAGCGTGGTGGCCGAGAACATTTCGGGCAAGAGCTTCGCCGCCAACGATATCAAGGGTACCGTCGACTTCGGAACCAACAGCTTCTTCGGCACCACGGTCGACATCACCACCAGTTCCTACAGCATCCAAAACGGCGGAATTCCGCGGCTTGGAGGGTTGCTAGACAATGGAGGAACGGTGCTCACCCGCTCGCCGCTCGATGGCAGCCCTCTGATCGGTGCCGGCTTGAATGGCGGCCTTCCTCAGGATATCCACGACATCGACCATGACGGAAATACTGGAGAAATCCTCCCCCGCGATGGCCGTGACGGACTGCGCATCGTCGGCGGCACGGTCGACATTGGGGCCGTCGAGCGGATCGTCAATGAGCGTATCACCGGCACCGCCAGCGGCGATTTCATCATCGGCGGCAGTGGCAACGATACTCTCGATGGCGGTGCCGGCAGCGATGCCCTCGACGGCGGCGTCGGCAACGATTTGCTGACCGGCGATGGCGGCGCGGACCGCCTTGACGGTGACAACGGCAAGGACCGGCTGTATGGCGGCAACGGCAACGACACCCTCAACGGCGGCACCGGCAACGACACCCTGAACGGAGGCGGTCGGGCCGACCGGTTGAACGGAGGTGCGGGCAACGACACCCTCAACGGCGGCACCGGCAACGA
>CAZIIB010000618.1:0-2969 GCA_964539125.1 uncultured Thermoanaerobaculia bacterium
TCGAGCCCGGCGCGGTGCTCGCCGGCAAGTACCGCATCCTCGAGCGCATCGGCCAGGGCGGCATGGGCGTGGTCTACCTCGCCGAACACATCATCATGGGCAAGCGCGTCGCCGTCAAGGTCATCAACCCCGTCCTCTCCGTCGACCCTAAGTTCCTCGAGATGTTCAAGGCCGAGGCGCGCCTCTCGGCGAGTTTCAAGCACCCGAACGTCCTCACGGTGCACGACTTCGGCGAGTCCGAGGGCCACTTCTACCTCGTGATGGAGCTCCTCGAAGGGCGAAGCTTGAAAGAGCTCCTCGCGGAGCGAAAGAGCCTTCCGCCGGAGCGCGCCTTCGCGCTGCTCCTCAAGGTGGCCGATGCGGTGGCCGCCGCGCATCGCGCGGGGATCATCCACCTCGACCTCAAGGGCGAGAATGTCTTCGTGGAGGAGACGCCGCGGGGTGACCGGGTGAAGGTGCTCGACTTCGGCCTCGCACAGCTCGCCGGCTCCGGCCCCCGGACGCTCGAGGGCGACATCCACATCCACAGCGAGCTGGCGTAACGAGGCGTCGTCACGGGAGCGTATGCTCCGGGGGCATACGCCAGTGTCCTCCGGGGAGGACGACCGAGAGGCGTACACGCTTCTGTAATTCCTTCAACCTACTGCGAACAGGGCGGTTGTCGGCGCTGCCGCCTCCTGGCACGGATCGTGGAAGCCGTGGGCGTCAGGAGGTACCGAACCATGTCACGAACCCTCATCTCGACCGTGCTCGTCTCCGCCCTGTTCCTCACCCCCGCCCTGGCGCAGCCGGCCGAGGCGCAGATCTCCGGCGGTCTCTCCGTCGGTGGGTGGTTCTCGGTGGGCGGAGTGGGATTCTCCCTGGTCTTCGGAGCCCCCGTCTACGGCGGGCGGCCGGGGTACTACTACCGCACGTCGGACCGGTTCGGCGTTCGCGGGGTCCATTGCAGCGACCGCTGCTTCCGGCGCGGCGGCTACGTCTACCACGACCCGAGCTGTCCGGTGGTGGCGCGCTTCTTCGCCCGGTATCACCAGCGGCCCGGCCTGCTCTTCGAGGGCTATGCCCCGCCTCCGGTCTGGGGCGGCTACTTCTACTACGGCGATGGCCACTATGGCCGCTACGGCCGGTACGACCGCTACGGCCGCTATGACCGGCGCGACGGTCGGTACCTCCGCGAACGCCGCGAGCGCTCCTGGTCGCGACGCGACCGGGCGCACTACTACGAACGTTACGGGAGCTCGCGGGCCGAGCGGTACCGCGGCCGGAGCGACCGTCACGACGAGCGTATCCGCGGACGAGGCCGTGGCAACTCGAGGTATGGCCACGGTCGCGGGTACGACGGGCGTCACCCGCAGTAGGCGGTGACGCCACCCACCGGCGCGCGACGTTCCGCAGACGTGAGCTTCCTCCAACCCACCTAGCGCGCCTTCTTCCCAATGCCCCCGCCGGGGCGGCGGTTTCGCCCCGGCGGGGGGCCTTCCAACGCTCCCCGTCGAAGACCGAAGGCCCCGCCGCCGGCGGCGATCCGGTGGCTATAATGCCCGGGTGGACGACGGGAGCGGGCAACAACCGCGGATTCTCGACCGGTCCGAGCACAACATCTCCCGCAAGACCATCGATCCCAACACCCTGAAGGTCCTCTACCGGCTCCACAACTCCGGCAAGAAGGCGTACATGGTGGGAGGGGCGGTGCGGGACCTGCTGCTCGACCGGCAGCCGAAGGACTTCGACGTGGGCACCGATGCGCGCCCCGGCGAGATCCGCCGCCTGTTCCGCAACAGCCGGATCATCGGCCGGCGCTTCCGGCTGGCCCACGTCTTCTTCCAGGACGGCATCGTCGAGGTCGCCACCTTCCGCCGTGAGCCGTCACCGGAGGAGCAGGACAGCGCCCAGGACGACCTGCTCATCACGTCGGACAACACCTACGGCACCCCACGGCAGGACGCCTTCCGGCGCGACTTCACGATCAACGCCCTGTTCTACAACATCGCCGACTTCTCGGTGATCGACTACGTCGGCGGCATCGACGATCTCGACGACGGGCTCATCCGGGTGATCGGCGATCCCGACGTGCGCTTCGCCGAGGATCCGGTGCGCCTGCTCCGGGCGATCGAGTTCGCCGCCCGCCTCGGGTTCGACCTCGAGCCGGAGACCGCCGCCGGGGTCCAGCGCAGCAAGCAGGAGATCGCCAAGGCCTCGCCGGCCCGCCTGACCGAGGAGGTCGTGCAGCTCCTGCGCTGCGGCCACGCCGGCGACGCCTTGCAGCTCATGCTCGACTTCGGCCTGCTCGAGGAGCTCCTGCCCGAGGTCTACGCCATGGTCGCCGCCGACGAGCGGGGCCTGGGCTCGTTCAACCGCATTCCGGTGGTCTTCGACGACATGGTCGAGGAGGGCCGGGAGCTCGAGGACTCGGGCGTGCTGGCGGCCCTGCTGCTGCCCACGGTGCTCCTGCGGCGCTACGACATCGAGGGGGTCGACGGCCACCCCATGACCCGCTCGGGCCTGGAGGCCATGGTCGACGAAGTGGTCGCCCCCTTCGCGGCCCGGTTCAGCCTGTCGCGGGCCCGCTCGGAGCAGGTCGTCGGCGGCGTCAAGGTGTTCCTGCGCATGTGCGAGCCCGAGTGGAGCCCCGAGAGCCGGCGGCGCTTCGCGGTGCGGCGGTACTTCGACGAGGCCCTGCTCCTGTTCGAGATCCTCACCCGCGCCACCGGCGAAGGCGAGGAGGCCCTCGCCGCCTGGCAGGAGGCGGCCCGCGACCGGCCCGAGGCCCGCCCTCCGGCCGGGAACCGCCGCCGCCGGCCGCGCCGCCGCCGCAAGAGGCGGCGATGAGCCGCCCCGGACCCGCCCGATACGATGGGGGCTGCTACACTCGGTAGGCGGCCCGCAAAACCCTCAGCAAACTCATCTCAGATCAGAGGACCACGCATGAGCTGGATAGCCGAGTTCTGGCGATCGACCCTGGCCAAGAA
>CAZIIB010000619.1:0-2955 GCA_964539125.1 uncultured Thermoanaerobaculia bacterium
CCGGAGGACCGTTCCAAACTCGCCGTGGTCGATTCCCCCCAGGATCAGGCAACCGGCGTGGTGCTTGCCGGCGCCGGCCCACTCCGAACAGATGCGCGGGAAGTCCTTGACGTTGAAGGTGATCACGACGCGTCCCTCGGCCGCGGCGAGCTCGAGGAGCGCGTCGTCCTGCCAGCCGTCGAGCTGCGGCTCCTCGTTGACGGCCCGAACGTCGTGGCCATGCTCGCGCAGCCGGCGGGCGATCACGCGGCCGGAGACGTGGGCGTCGAGGAGCAACCGCATCGAGTGACGGCCGCCGCTACTCGGCCGTGATGGTGGCGATCGTGGGGTACTCGCGCTGGAGACGTCCGATCGGCGTCTCACTCTCCCGGATCGCGGCGTCGATCTCGTCGGGGAACTCCTCGTAGTAGGCGAGGGCGAGCCGGACCTGTCTCTCGTCGAGGTCGGTTCGGGCCGCCATGTCCCGTGGCGACTCGAAGCGCCGAGAGGCGGCGACGATCTCCCAGACGTCGAGCGCCGTACCGATGACCCACGGGCGGCGGTTCCAGTCCGAGCCGCGGAACGCGACGCCGGGGAAACGCCGCGTGCGCAAAGCCTCCTCGGCCAGCAGCTCGACGACCGCTCCCTTGCTGCGGTGAGTGCGCCGCGCCTCGCGGGTGATCAGCTCGTCGGTGAGGGTGGAGAGGCGGATGCTGAAGGGCTTCGACTTGGCCATGGGCCGCGGATCATAACACAGGAGTTACATTGTACTCTTTGTGGCGCTCCGACATGGAAGCGGGGGGCGGGGAGGCGGGGAGGTGCCACCCACTTTTCAGACCCTCCTGAGTCCGAGGCGGGAGGGTAGGGGCCGGGGAGATGCCAGGTACTTCGAGCGGCGGCTCGCGGCGACCGTCTCCGGAGGTCAGCGCGCGGCGGCCAGGTCCTCGTGCTCGAAGGCCGACGCCATGCGGTCGATCGCGGCCGCCGCGAGGCCGTGACGAGCCGCCTCCCGGCGCCAGCCCGCAACCGCCTGCCCGACCTCGGAGGCGATCGTCCGGGCCTCGCGATCGCCCAGCTCGAAGTACTCCGCGACGCCTCGGGCCAGATCGAGGGACGCTCTGCCGTCGTCGAGGTCGATCGCCGTCGTCAGCACCCGCGGCTTGATGTCCACGGGAACCGGATTGAGATCGTAGGCGGGCGCCAGACGCCATCCCTCGGTGCCGTCGTAGAGGAAGGCGTGGTTGCGCAGATGATCGTCGGTGTTGGAGATCAGGATGTTGAAGACGATGCGTCGCCACAGCGCCCGCATGTCCTCCTTGGGAGCGGAGCCATGGCGGCGCAGCACGTCCACGAGCTCGAGGTAGCTCCGCGTCTCACGATCGCCGGCTCCGATCATGCTCATGGCCGAGAGGAACGGGATCCGGCCAGAGGCCGTGCGGTCGAAGCGCCGGAGGACGAGGACCGGCCGATCGGCCACGATCTCCAGGCGGAAGGCGGGAACGGTGAGACCGGCCCTGCGAGCGAGCGCGAGGGCGGTGGCCTCCCAGCGGACGATGTCGATGTCGTCGTCCCTTTGGGGGAACTTGGCGAGGGCGAGGTGTCCATCGCGATCACGGATCGAGGCTTTCGGCCGGCTTCCGCCGAGCGACGAGCCCGGCGCCAGAAGCAGGCGGAGATCCTCGTCACTGTCGGTGTCGGATGCGACGTCCTCTGCGGCCGACAGCAGCCGGGGGAGCTCGACCAGGGGGGGAATGCGGCTGGTCTCCGCGATGGCCAGAAACGGGCCGCCCTCCCCTTCGGCGAGGCGTAGCGCCCCCTGGCGCGCCTCGTCATCGACCCGCAGCAGGTAGTCGATCTCGCGCAACGAGCGCGGGGTCTCCCCGGCGCGCTCGGCGCGGCGGCGCTCGGCTCGGCGCATGAGGAGCCGCCCCCAGCGATCGGGCGCCGAGTCGCCGAGGGCACCGAACAGCGACCTGCCCGCCGGCGTGTGGAAGGGGCCGGGCCCGAGGGTGAGCGCGGGTTCGAGCGCGAAGCGGCCCGGGTGCGCGAGCCAGCGCGGGGCGTACTCGAACGAGGCGCTCTCTCGTCCCCGGCGCTCGCGGGCCCAGAGCCGGCCGGCCAGGACCGGGACCCCTTCGAGGTCCACATGGACCAGGACCTCGGTGTCCGTCACCGGCCGGGCTCTCCACCGGTGGGGCTCGAGTGCGGCGTGCGCGTGCGGCGGATGCGCTGGGGCAGGTGCTCCTCCTCCAGCGCGAGGCCGACCTCGTCGGTCCCAGGGTCGGCGAGGTCGGCCAGGCGCTCGACGAGGCCGAGCACGAAGAGGACCGTGGCGTAGAGCCCCAAGGTCACACCCGGATCCCCCTTCTCGATCTTGCCGAGAGTCGTGCGGCTGATCGAGGCGCGCTCGGCCATCACGGCTACGGGAATGCGCCGCCGCAGCCGAGCACTCCGGATGTCCCGACCGAGCTCGTGGAGGGCGCGGAGAACCGGGATCGGGAGTCGCGAGGATCTGGCTCTTGCAGCCATGTGTCCACGATTGTAGACGTTAACGCGAGTTGTGTCCAGAATCATGTGCCTCGCAAAGAGGCGGAGAAGCGGCTGGCACTCCCTGGCGGATGCGCCCGCCCGGCCGAGGCCGGTCGTGGCGACGGCGGCCGCGAGGCGCGACGGTCGGAGGCTACCGCCATCACCCGCAAGCCTCAGAGCCTCAGACAGGCTCTCGGCGGTGGCAGGGGACCTGGCGGCCCGGTCCCCCGCAGCCGGCCGGAGTGCACGCCGCTGAATGCGGGCTTGAGGAGCCGACGCACCGCCCTGAGCGAGCGTGGCGAGTCGAACGGGCCGGGCGGAGCCCCCGGTCCCTGCCCGGTGGCGAAGCCGGCTGCCAACAGCTGCACCCCGAGCGAAGAGGTGCCACACGACTTACTCATAGAAGACGCCGCGCAGCGGCTCTCCGTCCCGCAGGATTCAGCCCTG
>CAZIIB010000620.1:0-2954 GCA_964539125.1 uncultured Thermoanaerobaculia bacterium
CCCAGGGCGAGCCCACGTGGTGGGGCTTGGCGGCCAGGTGCTCGAGCCAGGTCTTCAAGAGCGCCGGGTCGAGCTGGGCGTCGAACCGCGACTCGAGGTCGCGCTGGGCCGTGGCGCCGTCGGCGGAGAAGCCGAGGAGCTGACCTGGAGCCGCGTGCGCCTCTGAGGCTACGGGCGCCTGGGCGGCCGCCGGCGCCTGGGCCGAGGCGACCGGAGCGGCGGCCGGCAGGAGCAGGAGAGCCAGCGCCAGGACCGCCGCCGGGCCGAGGGCAGGGGTGGCGAGCCGGCCGGCGCGTGGGCGGGCGAGGGAATCGGGCAGGAGCGAGCGTCGTGCCATGGAGACCTCCGGGATGCGGTGAGGTGGAGACGGATTCACGGGGACCGCCGGGGATTCTACCCGGACCCGGCCGGACCTCCCCAGCATCCAGGCGACGCCGGGGACCCTGGACGGGACGCCCTCGGGCCGCCAGACCAGCACCGACAAGGAGATCCTCTGGGTCGACCACTCGGCGACCTCGCCCTACAAGGACAACCTCTACCTGTGCTGGCACAACGGCACGCCCCAGTACGTGGCCCGGCGCACCTCCTCCGGCCGGGGCTCGGCCCTCCGGATCTCCGGCTCCGAGACCTGGGGGACCGCCATCGGCTGCGACGTCAAGACCAACGCCTCGGGCGACGTGTTCGTCTTCCGGCCGGCCACCGGCAACCGGCGGACTCTGGTGGCCAAGTCGACCAACGAAGGCTCGAGCTGGTCGAGCGCGGTGATGATCAACGACCAGAGCTGGCTGAACGACCCGTTCAACCAGTGGATGACGGTCGACGAGACCACCGGCGCCTGAGCACGCTCCGGGCCAAGCTCGACGCGGTGACTCGCGCCAGCACCGAGACCTCCGAGGCCCTGGCGCTCGCCGGCCCCGAGCGCAGCGGAGCGGTGCCCGACGACGTGCTCGAGGCTCTGGAGAGGGGCGCGGAGAGCCACCGGCGGGTGGAGGTCCTCTACACGTCGCTCTCCGGCCACAGCCGGAAGTGGCGCGGCCTCGACCCCTACCGGCTCTTCCACCGCGACGGCGCCTGGTACGTCGTGGGCTACTGCCACCTCAACCGGGATCTCCGGACGTTTCGCCTCGACCGGATCGCCGAGGCGCGGCTCGGCGAGGCGACGTTCAGCCCTCCGCCCGACTTCGACCTCGCGAGCTATCTCGCCTCCGCCTGGTCCGTCTTCCGCGGCCCGGCGCTCCACGAGGTGGTCTTGCGCTTCCCGGCCGGGCTGGCGCCCCTCGTCGAGCTCGGCCACCACCACCCGGGCGAGACGCGCCGCCGGCTCGAGGACGGCGACGTCGAGTACCGGGTCCGCCTGAGCCACCTCGACGAGATCGCCCGCTGGGTCGTCGGCTTCGGCGGCGGGTCCAGGTGCTGGCGGGCGCCACCGCCTGTGCTAGCCTCCGGGCGGAGGTACCACGGATCATGGCCAAGACGATCACCGTCACCTACGACGGCGAAACCCTCAGGCCCTCCGGCCCGCTCGATCTCGAGCGGAATCGGCCGTATCGGGTCACCCTCGAAGAAGCACCCCAGGAGACCGGGACCCGCGATGCTTGGAGTGAGCTGGAAACGCTGGCCGGCACGGTCGAGGCACCCCAGGACTGGGCCCGGGAGCACGACCACTACCTCTACGGCTCACCGAAGCGAGGAGCCGAAGGACGCGAATGACCGCGCAGCGCCTGCTCCTCGACACGGTCTTCATCCAAGGGCTGCTCAACCGCAACGACCAGTATCACCAGGCTGCTCGTGCCCTGCTCCCGCGAATCAGGGCGGCAGCGGAGGTGTGGGTGACGGAGGCGGTCCTGGTCGAGGTCGCCAACGCCTTCAGCACGTTCGACCGCGAAGGAGCAGCGCGGTTCATCGACCAGTGCTATCGCACGGCGAATCTCCGGGTCGTCAGCGTAGACACCCCGCTGCTCAAGAACGGCCTCGCTCTCTACCGGAGTCGACCCGACAAGGAGTGGAGCCTCACGGACTGCATCTCGCTGGTCGTGATGCAAGAGCAGGGGCTCTCGGAAGCTGTGACCGCGGACCACCACTTCGTCCAGGCCGGCTACCGGGCGTCCCTGCTGGCCTGAACCGGCGGCGCAGGTTCCGGGCAGCGAGATCCGGGGTAGCGACCCCGACGAAGCCAGACCGCGGTCGAGATCGCGGGGCGACACTGGTCGCGCTCGCGGGCCGTCCAAGAGTCGATGATCTCATCGGCCAGAAGCCCGTGGTCTCGGCTCCTACGGAGGCAAGACTCGAAAGTAGATCACGCGGCCGTCTAGGTCCGCTCGCGTGGCTCCTCCGAGGAGGGCGACCAGCCCTCGGACCGCCCGCCCGATCTCGATCTTTTGATCGACGATCACCAAGCCCGGCATCGGCAGCCCGTTCCTCAGCCTCTCGTTCGCGAACGCCGTCATCGTCGACCGGTCGTGCGTGATGAGGACGTATCCGGCTCGGGCTGCCCACTCCAGGATCGTGGAATCCTGATCCCGAGCAAGCCCTACCTCACGGATACTGATGATCTCCAGGTCCGGCAGGTGCTCGCGACAGGCACGCGCGAGGTGTTCGTTGAAGCCGTTGTCGGTTGCGAGCCGGATCTCCCCTTCCGCGCCGTTCGGCTCGCGATTTCAGTCGCGGATCTCGACTCGCCGGTACACGTCGGGAAACTCCTCGCGGATCCTGGCCTCTACGGCGTCGGCCTCTCGCTTCCGCTCTGCCAGGTACTCCTCGACCTCTTGGCGGTGGTTGAGGTAGTAGGCAATCGACGCGTGGATGTCGGGCGGCGAGAGATCGGGGAAAGCCTCCGCTAGCTCTTCGGTCGAAGCACAGGCCAGATAGGCGGAGACCAGAGATTCGAGCGACACCCTGGTGCCACCGATCCGGATGACACCGGATGCATCTCAGGCCAGGGCCTCGCCCTCGAG
>CAZIIB010000621.1:0-2953 GCA_964539125.1 uncultured Thermoanaerobaculia bacterium
AGCTCTCGACCTAC
This sequence comes from uncultured Thermoanaerobaculia bacterium, assembly GCA_964539125.1. GTDB lineage: Bacteria > Acidobacteriota > Thermoanaerobaculia > Multivoradales > DATKCC01 > CAVUBL01. The sequence continues at coordinate 15 of CAZIIB010000621.1, forward strand.
TTCCGGATCAACGCCATGAACACCGGGCAGTTCGAGCGCACCCTGATCGTCGCCGACGAGGGCGCCTACGTCTCGTACCTGGAGGGCTGCACGGCGCCCATGCGCGACGAGAACCAGCTCCACGCCGCCGTGGTCGAACTGGTAGCCCTCGACGACGCCCAGATCAAGTACTCGACCGTCCAGAACTGGTACCCGGGGGACCCCGAGACCGGCAAGGGCGGCATCTTCAACTTCGTCACCAAGCGGGGCCTCGCCGCCGGCCGGAACTCCAAGATCTCCTGGAGCCAGGTCGAGACCGGGTCGGCCATCACCTGGAAGTACCCGAGCTGCATCCTGAAGGGCGACAACTCGGTGGGCGAGTTCTACTCGGTCGCCGTGACCCGGGGGTACCAGCAGGCCGACACCGGCACCAAGATGACCCACGTGGGCAAGAACACCCGGAGCGTCGTCGTCTCGAAAGGCATCTCCGCCGGCCACGGCCAGAACACCTACCGGGGCGGAGTCAAGATCCTCAAGAGCGCCGAGGGCGCCCGCAACTTCTCCCAGTGCGACTCCATGCTGATCGGCGACCAGTGCGGCGCCCACACCTTCCCCTACATCGACGTCCAGAACCCGACCGCCAAGATGGAGCACGAGGCCACCACCTCGAAGATCGGCGAGGACCAGATCTTCTACTGCAACCAACGGGGCATCTCCACCGAGGACGCCGTGTCGATGATCGTCAACGGCTTCTGCAAGGAGGTCTTCAAGGAGCTGCCCATGGAGTTCGCGGTCGAGGCTCAGAAGCTCTTGGAGATCAGCTTGGAGGGCAGCGTGGGGTAACGACCCCGCCCGCCCCGGCCGAGGCAGAGCTCGGCCGCTTCAGGCGAGTCCGCCGGCCGGCCGACGACGACACGCAGGGAACCGAACGATTGAAGCGGCCGACCTCCGCGTCGGCAGAGCGGTTTCGAAACCGACGACCCGAAGAACGAACGACGAGATACGAGACCAAGATGCTGCTCGAAATCAAGAATCTGCACGCTTCCGTGGAAGGCAACGAGATCCTCAAGGGGATCGACCTCCAGCTCGATTCCGGGCAGGTCCACGCCATCATGGGACCCAACGGCTCGGGCAAGTCGACGCTCGCCCAGGTGCTCGCCGGCCGCAAGGAGTACGAGGTGACTGCCGGCGAGGTCCTCTACAAGGGCCGGGACCTCTTGGAGATGGCGCCCGAGGAGCGGGCGCGCGAGGGCATCTTCCTCGCGTTCCAGTACCCGGTGGAGATCCCCGGGGTGTCGAACACCTACTTCCTGAAGGCGGCGCTCAACGCCATCCGCAAGCACCGGGGCGAGCCCCAGGTGGACGCCATGGACTTCCTGGCCCTGGTGCGGGAGAAGATGAAGCTGGTCAAAATGGACCAGGGGCTCCTCAACCGGCCGGTCAACGAGGGCTTCTCCGGCGGCGAGAAGAAGCGCAACGAGATCTTCCACATGTCGGTGCTCGACCCGACCCTGGCGATCCTCGACGAGACCGACTCCGGCCTCGACATCGACGCCCTGCGCATCGTCGCCGACGGCGTCAACAGCCTGCGCAGCGCCGAGCGGGCCTTCCTGGTCATCACCCACTACCAGCGGCTCCTGAACTACATCGTGCCCGACGTGGTCCACGTGCTGGTCGACGGCAAGATCGTCCAGACCGGCGGTCCGGAGCTCGCCGAGGAGCTCGAGGAGACGGGCTACGTTCGGGCCGAGGAGACCCTGTCCGAAGCCGGCGCCGCGTCGGGGCGTCCGGCGGAGATGGGCGCGTGACGATGGCCGTCGCGAACGCCAAGACCGCGGTCGAAACGAGCCGGGAGAGCGCCTGGCTCGAGGGCTTCGAGGGTTTCGCCCGCAGCCGCTCGGGCCGGGAGCCCGGGTCGCTGGGCGCGATCCGCCGCCGGGCGATCGAGCGCTTCGGCGAGCTCGGATTCCCGTCGATTCGCCAGGAGGAGTGGCGCTTCACCAACGTCGCCCCCATCGCCCGCCAGGAGTTCCACCGGCCTGAGCCGGGCGCCGGCGGCGCCCGCCGCCGCGACGTCGAGCCGTGGCTCTTCGAGAGCGCGCGGGCCCGCCTGGTCTTCGTCGACGGCCGGCTCCATCCCGAGCTCTCGGAGACGAGCGCCCTGCCGGAGGGCACGGTGCTCGGCGGCCTGGGGGACGCCATGCTCGAGCGGCCCGAGCTCATCGAGGAGCACCTCGCCCGCCACGCCGCCTTCGACGAGCAGCCCTTCGTGGCGCTCAACACCGCCTACATGGCCGACGGCGCCTTCCTCTACTTGCCCCGCAACGCGGTCGTCGAGGAACCGATCCACGTGCTCCACCTGGCCACCGGCGCCACCGATTCGGACGGCCATCCGGCGGTCACCTTCCCGCGCAACCTGGTCGTGCTGGACGAGGCGAGCCAGGCGACGGTGGTCGAGACCTTCGCCGGCCCCGAGGGGGCCCTCTACTTCACCTGTCCGGTCACCGAGGTGGTGTGCGGCGACGGCTCGGTCCTGGACCACTACAAGATGCAGCAGGAGTCGACCGGCGCCTACCACGTGGCGACCTTCCAGCTCCACCAGGGCCGCTCGTCGAGCTACGCCCTGCACTCGATCTCCCTGGGCGGCGCCCTGGTCAGAAACGACGTCAACACGCTGCTCGACGGCGAGGGCTCGGACTCGGTCCTGAACGGCCTCTACATGGTCAAGGGGACACAGTTCGTCGACCACCACATGCGGGTCGAGCACGCCAAGCCGCACTGCAACAGCTTCGAGCTGTTCAAGGGGATCCTCGAGGAGCGCTCGCGGGCGGTGTTCAACGGCCTGATTCACGTCCATCCGGGGGCCCAGAAGACCGACGCCAAGCAGTCGAATCAGAACCTGTTGCTCTCGGACCAGGCGCTGGTGAACTCCAACCCCCAGCTCCTGATCTTAGCCGACG
>CAZIIB010000622.1:0-2948 GCA_964539125.1 uncultured Thermoanaerobaculia bacterium
CCGCCGGTCGCCATGCCCGGGTTGCCGGTCGGATTGACGTGGACGGCGCCCTCGGGGGTCGCGGTGAGGCTCCGGTGGCCTTTGAGCACCACCACCGCGCCGGTCTCCCGGGCGGCCCGGCGCGCGGAGCCGGGGCGGTCTTCGACCACCGCCCCGGTCTCGACCTCCAGGAGGCGGGCGAGCTCCCCGGGATGGGGCGTGAGGATCGTCGGGGCCGAGCGGGCGGCGAGGTCGCCGGCCCGGCCCGCGAAGGCGTTGATCCCGTCGGCGTCGAGCACCAGGGGCAGCTCGCAGGTCAGCACCACCTCGCGGATCACGCCCGAGACCGAGTCGCCCTGGCCCAGACCGGGTCCCAGGGCCAGCGCATCCTTGCCGGCGGCGGCCAGGAGGATCTCCCCCGCGGCCTCCGCCGCCAACCGGTCGCCGTCCGCCGGCAGGGCCAGGCTCATGGACTCGAGGGAGCCCAGGTCGACGGTCTGGACGATCGGACGGGGAACCGCGGCGGTCACCAGACCCGCGCCGGAGCGGACCGCGGAGCGCGCGGTGAGGATCGCCGCTCCCGCCTTGCCGATGGCGCCCGCGACCACCAGGAGGTGGCCATAGGTGCCCTTGTGGGTCTCGGCCCGCCGCGGGGGGAGCCAGGCGGCGAGCTCTTCGCCCAGCACCAGGTGGAGGGTCGCCTCCTCGCCCCAGGGGCGCTCGAGGAGCTCGGGCGGAATGCCCAGGTCCGCGACCACCAGGACACCGACGGCGTCGGCCGCGGGAGAGAAGACCTGCGCCGGCTTGGGAGCCGCGAAGGTCACCGTCACGTCGGCGACGAGGTGGGGACCGAAGGTGGCGCCGCGGCTGCCGTTCAGACCGCTCGGAAGATCGACCGCCAGACGCGGCACCGGCAGGGCGTTCAATCCTTCGACCAGCGCCGCGAGCTGGCCCTCCAGGGGCCGCCCCAGACCGGTGCCGAAGAGCGCGTCGACCACCAGGTCGCAGGAGGCGCCGGCGGCCACCGCCGCTCCCGGGTCGTCGCCGGGGCCGATCTCCTCCAGGCGCACCAGCTCGGGGGCCATGGCCTGGCAGATGGCGAGCTGCGCCGCGGCGTCGCCCCGCGACTCGCGACCGCCGAAGGCGAGCAGGCAACGCACCCGGTAGCCGCGGACCGCCAGGTGACGGGCCAGCGCCAGGCCGTCGCCGCCGTTGTTTCCCGGACCGCAGTAGATCGCCACCGAGGCCGCCTCGGGGAAGGACGTGGCGACCGCCTCGGCCAGGCCGAGGGCGGCGTTCTCCATGAGCACCATGCTCGGGATGCCGATCTCCTCCCCCGCCGCCCGGTCGACCCGGGCCATGGCCTCGGTCGAGAGGACCCTCACCGCGCCTCCACCGGGCGCGGCTCGAGCCGGCCCCAGGCGGCCAGGAGGTCGCGGGTTCGCGGGCAGGGCGAGGCGGCCGGAGAGGCCGGCGCGTCCGCTCCCGCGCGCAAGAGCGCGGCGAGGCGTCGGAGGTCTTCCGGCGTGTCGACGTCCGAGGCCTCCTCCAGGAGGGAGACCTCGAGACCGGCCTCCCGCGCCCGTTCGAGGGTCTGTGCCAGGACCCTCTCGGTGCTCCAGTCGATCCGTTCGAAGAGCTCCGGGCGGACCGCGCCGGGCGCCAGGGCGATCAGGTAGTAGCCGCCGTCCAGGCTCGGTCCGAGGACCACGTCCGCCCCGCCGTCGACGCGGGCGAAGGCCTCGCGCAGGGTCGCCAGGGGTACCGTGGGGTGGTCGCTGCCGAGCGCCGCGACCGCTCGCGCGCCCCCGGACTCCCGCGCCGCCCTCGCGAGCCCCCGGTAGAGCCGTTCCCCGAGGCCGGCACCCTCCTGCCGGAGGACCGGCACGGGGCGACCGACCTGGAGAGGGGGCGGCTCCTCGTTCGCCTCGAGCGCCCAGGCCACCCACAGCTCGAAGTCCTGGCCCGCCAGGCGCTCCAGGAGGTCCGCCACGAAGGCGCCGTGGAGCTCGGCCGCCTGGGCCGGGGTGAGCTCTCCCACCAGGCGTGTCTTCACCCGTCCGGGGATCGCAGGCTTGGTGTAGAGGAGGAGGCGGTGGGGAGCGGCCATCGCGCCGATTCTACCGTGTGGCCGCGACGCCCGATGGTAACGTCGCGCCGTGGCCCCCTTCGTCACCCTCCTCACCGACTTCGGCCTGGCCGACTACTACGTCGGCGCGCTCAAGGGCACGCTCCTGCGCCTCGCTCCGGAGTGCCGGCTGGTCGATCTCTCCCACGAGATCCCTCCCGGCGACGTGAGCGCCGCCGCCGACCTCCTGGCGGCCGCCGCACCGACCTTCCCGGCCGACACCATCCACCTGGCGGTGGTCGATCCGGGGGTGGGCAGCGCACGCCGCATCCTGGCGGCCCGCGCCCGGGACCAACGCTTCGTGGCGCCGGACAACGGGCTCCTCGGCCCCCTGCTCGCAACCGCCGGCGCCCGCGCCTGGTGCGTCGAGCGCGGCGGGCTCTTCCTCGATTCGCCCGGAGCCACCTTCCACGGGCGGGACCGCTTCGCGCCGGTGGCCGCCGCCCTCGCCCGGGGTGCGGCGCCGGAAGAGCTGGGCCGCGAGATCGCGGACGCGGTCCGGCTTCCCGAGGAGCCTCCCGAGCGCGGCGAAGAGGGCGGGGCGCCGGTCCTCGCGGGGCGGGTCCGGAGGATCGACCGCTTCGGCAACCTGGTCACCGACCTGCCGGCCGCGTGGGTGACCGACCTGGGCGAGGCTCCGTGCGTCGAGGTCGCCGGCCACGAGGTCCGGCGCTGGGTCCGCTACTACGGCGAGCTCGCCCCGGGGGAGGTGGGTGCCCTGGTGGGCTCGCTCGGCACGGTCGAGCTCTCGCTCCCCGGCGAGAGCCTCGCGGAGCGCTGGCGGGTCGCTCGCGGCGCCCCGGTTCGGATCCGCTCCGCCGCGCGGTGACCTCCGCGCGCT
>CAZIIB010000623.1:0-2944 GCA_964539125.1 uncultured Thermoanaerobaculia bacterium
GTCCCTCTCCCCCCGCGAGGGTGGGAGAGGGATCGAGGGTGAGGGGGGCGATCCGGCAGGTCTCTGCGCCCCGAAAGACCCGGGCCGCCAGGTTCTCGCCGAGCGGGTTCCCGTGGGCGGGGGGCCTGCGGTTCGGCAAGCCCGAGACGCCCAAGACGCCTCGTCGCTCCGAGGCGGAGCCTCTCAGTCGTCGATGATGAACGTCACCATCATGTTGACCTGATACTCCGTGATGGAGCCCTGGGTCACCCGCACCTGCTGCTCCTTGATCCACGCGCTCTGCACGTTGCGTAGCGTCTTGTTCGCTCGGGCGATTCCGTGCTCGATGGCATCCTGGAAGCCCTTGCTCGAGGTGGCACTGATCTCAGAGACCTTCGCGATCGACATTTCGTTACCTCCGGCGGGAGAACAGGTGGAGGAGCGCCACGAACAGGGCGGCGCCGATGATGGACCACACGACCGGGAACGGATGCCCTCCGATGTTGACCATGAAGGGCTCTGGAAGACCCAGCTTCCCAGCCACCCAGGGCCCGAGGAGGGCGCCGATGAAGCCGAGGACCGTGGAGACGATGAGCCCGCCGCGCGCGCTCCCCGCCAAGGCCTTCCCAATGGCGCCGCACACCGCGGCGATCACGATGAGAAGCACGATGGACCACAATGACATTGTCATAGCAAGCTCCTCTCGCCCTTACTTCTCGATCGCCTTGCCGACCCCGTCGACGAGCTCGCCGACCTTGCGACGCGCCTTGCCGAGGCTCTCCTGGACCGCGCCCGCGGTCCGTTGATGAGAGCCCTTCCGCTCCAGGGCTTTGTCCCCGGTGATGATTCCGGCGGCTTCCTTCACCCTGCCCTTCAGCTTCTTCACCTTCCCACGCGTCTCTTGCTCTTCCATGGTGGCTCCTTTGCCGATGACGAGGCTCCGTGTCGTGGACTAGCGCACCGGGCAGGTCCACGACCCAACCTACGCTTTCTGGGGCGGTCCCGTGAAGCGCAGTTACTACCCAATGGCAGCGCCGCGACTCGGGTAGAAACTACGCCGCCGGACCTCCGGGCTTTCAGGTAGTAAGTGCTCTTCCCGGCGCGCGGCCCGAGGGCTAGGCTCGATAGTCAAGGCTCCGCATGCCTTCGGGCCGCCGGACGTGGCGACGAGCCTTTCTTGCGACAAGACGGGACCAAGGGAGGACGTGATGAACGTGATTCGACGAATTGCAGTGTCGGCTCTGCTGGTCGGGGTGACCGCCTGCACGGCGTATGGCCAGACAGGGCAATACGGTGGCCCGCCCGGCAGCCAGGGACAGTACGATCCATACGGGCGCCAGCCGACCGACCCCTACCCCGGCAGCCAGGGACAATACGACCCCTACGGGGGCCGATCGGCCGACCCCTACTATCGTCAGCCGGCGTACGGCTACGACCGCGGGCAGGCTCCGGTCGTCGACGTGGGCTTCTTCTACAACGAGCTCTCTCCCTACGGCGAGTGGGTGAGGCATCCCTACTACGGCTGGGTGTGGTTCCCGCGCAACGTTCTCCCCAACTGGCGTCCGTACTCCATCGGCCGCTGGGTCGAGAGCGACTACGGCTGGACGTGGATTTCCGATGAACCGTTCGGCTGGGCGACCTACCACTACGGCCGCTGGGCCTGGGACCCGCAGATCGGCTGGTTGTGGGTTCCCGGCACCGACTGGGGGCCGGCTTGGGTGTCCTGGCAGCAGGGCAACGGGTACGTCGGCTGGGCGCCCTTGCCGCCAGAGGTCGGCTTCCAGATCGGAGTCGGTATCCGGCTCGGTGGCTTCAACCTCAGCATCGGGATCGCACCGCGCAATTACGCCTTCGTCCAGGAACGGCGATTTCTCGATCCCCGTATCGGGAACTACTTCGAGCCGGAGGCCCGCAACATCACGATCATCAACCAGACCACCAACATCACCAACTACACGGTGATCAACAACCGGGTGATCAATCACGGTGTGCCGATCGAGCGCATCGAGCGGGCGATCGGCCGCAAGGCGCCGCGGCTGCGCGTGGTCGCCGCGCCCGAACCTCTCCGTACGGGCGTGCAACGCGATGTGATCAGCATCTACCGGCCCGCGGAGAGCAGGCTGAAGACGGTGGGTGTGGCACCGCGCAACAACGCCGGTCTGCCGAGGTTGGGGCTCAAGCAGAACCGGTCCGACGAGCCGGCCCCGAGGGCCGCCCGCCCGCCCGCGGTGGCGCCGTCCCGCCAAGGCGACGCTCCGGTTCCCGTTCTGGTCGCTCCGCGGATCAAGCCCCCGGCGCGGCAGGTCGACGAGCGCCAGTTCCAGCTCCAGCAGAAGAAGCTCGAGGAGAGCCAGCAGAGGCAACTGAAAGCGCTGGAGCAGATCCATCGCCAGGAAATGGCAAGAGCGCAGGAGACCAAGACCGACGCCAAGGCGTTGGCGCAGCGCCAGGCGGCCGAGATGAAGGCGCAACAGGAGGAGCGCCAGCGCGCCGAGCAGCAGCTGCGGAACCGCCAGCAGATCGAGGTCAAGGCGGTGCAGGCGACCGAGGAGCAGGCCAAGAAGCCTGCGAAGCCGCCGGCGAAGAAGGCCGCGAAGCCCGAGAAGGTGGACAAGTCCAAGGGTGACGCGAAGAAGGCCGAGAAGAAGCCTCCGCACTCGTCCTGATCCGGTTCTGCCGGGGCGCGGGCTCCCGGGCGCTCTCTGCGCTGTCTACGGCGGAGAGGGTCCGGGAGATCCCGCTTCCTGATCTCTCCCATCGAGCTGAGCCACCAAGGCGTAGAGCTTCTCGATGGGCGTCGGCTTGAGCAGGTGGCCGTCGAAACCGGCTTCCTCCAAGCGCGCCTTGTCGTCCTGGTAACCGGTCAGGGCGACGAGCAGCAACTCCTCCCCCAGCCTCTCGCGAAGCGTTCGGCCCAGCTCGTAGCCATCCATCCCGACCAGCCCGAGGTCGAGGACCACGACCT
>CAZIIB010000624.1:0-2934 GCA_964539125.1 uncultured Thermoanaerobaculia bacterium
TGATCTGCCACAGGCAGGTGAGCCCCGGCTTCATCGCCAGGCGGCGGCGCTGCCAGCGCTGGTACTTCGCCACCTCTTCGGGGATCGGCGGCCGCGGTCCCACCAAGCTCATGTCGCCGCGCAGCACGTTCCAGAGCTGAGGCAGCTCGTCGAGGCTGAACTTGCGCAGGAAGCGCCCGATGAGGGTCACGCGGGGGTCGCTCCGGAGCTTGAAGACCGGGCCCTTCATCTCGTTCAGGTGGAGCAGCTCCCGGCGCCGTTCTTCGGCGTCCTCCACCATGGTGCGGAACTTGTAGAGGGTGAACGAGCGGCCGTTCAAGCCGCAGCGCGTCTGGCGGAAGAGCACCGGCCCGCTGCCCGAGGTGATCTTGATCACCAGGGCGATCATCGCCACCACCGGCAGGGCGAGCAGCAGGAGCAACGCGGAGACCGCCACGTCCAGGGCGCGCTTGACCAGGAGCTGGAGCACGCTGCTGGGCGCGGTGGAGAACGAGAGCAACGGCGTCTCGCCCAGCTCCTCGAGCTCCACCTTCGCCTTGGCGTGAGGGAAGAAGTTGAGGGCGAAGCGGGTGCGGATCCCCTGCTCCGAGAGCCCCAGGAAAAGCTCCTCGAGCCGGTCGAGGTCGCGCCGGCCGATGCAGAAGATCACTTCGTCGACGACCTCCTCGGAGAGGATGCTCGTGATCTCGTCGACCGTGCCGAGGATCGGATGGCCGAGCGTCTCCGGGTCGGGGGCGGGCTCCGAGTGCCCGTTGACCACGAAGCCGAGCAGCCGGTAGCCCCAGAACGAGTGCTGGTCGAAGGAGCGGGCCATCTCCCGGGCCATGGGATTGGTCCCCACGATCAGGACGGTGCGATAGTTGTAGCCGTGGGCGCGCACGTAGCGCGAAGTGATCCGGAGCGCCAGCTTCTCGGTGAGCAGCAGCAGGCAGGCGACGACTGCGAACAGGGCGATCCAGAGGCGGCTGATGCGGTCGTCTTCGAGCACCAGCTCGTCGATGCGCAGGGCGTAGAGCAGGAGCGCGAAGGCTACGATGCCGGTGGCGCATACGCGGATGATCGCCCAGGCCTCCTCGACGATCGGGACCGTCCGGTGAGAACGGTAGCGGCCGGTACGCAGCAGCAGGACGCCCCAGATCAGGAGCGCCACGGGCAGGAACGGAAGGTACTCGGCGAGGGGATAGAGCGGCTGGGGAAACTGGCTTGGCAGGAGCCAGGGGAGCACCGCGCTACGCAGCCAGTAGGCGAAGAAGAAGGCGACCGCGACGAGGGAGAGGTCCAGCAGGAATACGCTCCCCGCGATGATCCGCGCTCGTTCTTTCAGCATCGGCGGCCGGTCCCCTCTCTGCGCACCCGAACTCGATATGGCGCTATGCCATTATACACGCTTCTCCCCTGTGGGCCAACTCGGCGGAACCAACGCATCCAGAAAAATGAAGGCATCGCCTCCTGCCGCCATTATTACGCGAGTCGGCTCCTTTGCGTCCAATTATCTCGAAGCTTCGTCTCGACAGACGAGGCCACACACGCGCCTTGGGCTTCCTGAGTGCTCCGTCGCACAAATACGGTCCCGTACCGAGGGCGCTGAGGCGCCGCCCCAGCACGGCACGCTACCGAGGCATACCCGAAGGTCTCTCGCAGGGAGGGCAAGGCCACTGGGGCGGATGCGGCGGCGCCCGAATGCGAGCGTATTTCCGCGACGGAGTCCTCAGTCGCAGGTTCCCCCGCCCACGCCAGGCGGTGGAGACGAGCCCGGTCTGCGTGGCTTTTCCAGACCGCCAGGTCGATCGGATCGCCCCCCTTGCCCTCGGTTCCTCTCTCACCCTCCGGGGGGAGAAGGACGCCCCCTCCCGGCCTCCCTGTCGCGTGTCGACGCCGGTGGTTCAGGAGAAGAGCTCTGGACGGTGTCAGGGCCAGCCCGCGAGGAGCGCTTCGAAGAGCTCGACGTAGCGCGCCGCGACCGCGTCCCAGGAGTAGTGCTCGGCCGCCCGCCGGCCCGCCCGCCGGCCCGCCTCCCGGGCCTCGTCCGGGGCGTTGCGCACCGCCTCGAGTCGGCGCGTCAGGCTCTCGGGCTCGTCCGCCCGGAAGTACCGGCCCACCTCGCCCGCGACCTCGCGGTTCTCCGGCGTGTCGTTGACCAGCACGCAATTGCCGTAGCCCATGGCCTCGACCAGGGCGGGGTGGGTGCCGCCGACCTCGGTGGCGTGGACATAGGCCAGGGCGTGGGAGAGGAGCTCGCGGTAGCCCTCGCCGTAGATCGCCCCGGGGAAGAGCACCCGCCGGTCGGCGCCGGAGCGGAGCTCCGCGATGAACTGCGCGGCGTAGGGAGCGTCGCCCACCATCACGAGGGGCAGCTCCCCGCCCACCCGGCGGTAGGCCTCGATCACGCGATGGGGGTTGTTCTCGGGCTCGAACCGGCTGACGTAGAGGAAGTAGCGCCGGCTCTCGAGGCCGAGCCGGGCGAGGGTTTCCCCCGCCGCGACCGGCCGGGGCTCGACGCCGTAGGTGATCACCGTCGAGTCCACGCCGTAGCGCTCCAGGTAGTAGGCGCGAATGACCTGGGCGTCGGTGACGAGGGCGGCCGGCACCAGGCACGCCAGGCGCTCGGAGAGGGCGTAGACCGCCCGCCCCAGGAGGCCCCACTTCGCCCTCTGCCGCTCGATTCCGTCGACGTGCAGGGCCACGGCGGTGCCGCCGAGGCCCAGCAGCGGCACGAACAGGCCGTTCGCCCCGTTGACCACGAGGGCGGCGTCGAACGCCTCCGCGCCCCGGGAGAGGGCGTCGAAGCAGGAGAGAAAGGTGTGGACCGGGGTGTCCAGGTGCCGGGTGCGGAGCGTCGGCAGGACGCGCAGATGGACCCCCCGGTGCTCGGCGAGGCTCCTGGGGGTGTAATGGGCGCGGCAGTAGACGGTGACGTCGAAGCCGGCACGGCCG
>CAZIIB010000625.1:0-2932 GCA_964539125.1 uncultured Thermoanaerobaculia bacterium
CGGGCACCCTGCTCGAGCCGCTCCGCCGGCCGCGCCTCTCGAGGCCGCCCGCCGTCCGCCCATGGCTCGCCGCCCCGGCCCTTCCGGAGAGCGCGGCAGGGCTTCCGGGGCCCGGAGACGCCCGCGAGGCGCCGGCCCGACGGCCGGCGTCCCGGGCCTGGGCTCCCGCGCCCCGTGCCCTCGCCCTGCCGCCCCGACGGCGCCCGGGCGAGGAGACCGTCCGGCCGAGCGAGGTCGAGGAGCGGCGGATCGTCAACCTGGTGCGCGGCGAGGTCCGGACCGCCCTCGCCGCCGCGCCGCTGGCGCCGGCCCTGGGCAGCGCCGAGATCGAGCGCCTCGGAGAGCGCGTCTACACCGTCCTCGCCCGCCGCCTGGTGGTGGAGCGCGAGCGCCGGGGGATCGTCTAGGAGACCGCGATGGCGCTCGAGAAGCTGACCCTCAAGAACCAGGACACCGGCGAGAGCTTCCAGGTGCTCTTCAACCCGGCCGAGTACACCGTCGAGGACGGCAACTCCTGGGAGGAGCAGAAGCGCGAGGGGCGCAAGCCCGAGCTCCAGTTCACCGGTCAGTCGCTCAAGACCCTCTCGATGGAGCTGTTCGTCGACACCTACGAGCAGCGCCAGGACGTGCGCACCTACACCGGCAAGATCGCCCGCCTCCTCGCCGTGAGCACCACGGCGAGCGACGGCAAGCGCCCGCCGGTGTGCGAGCTGAGCTGGGGACCCCTCGACCCCGGGGCGGGGGACTTTCCCTTCGTCGGCGTGCTCGAGAGCCTCAAGCAGCAGTTCGTCCTCTTCCTGAGTGACGGCACCCCCGTGCGCGCCCGGCTCAGCGTCTCGTTCAAGGAGTTCAAGAGCCCGGAGGAGCAAGAGCAGGAGCAGCCGCGCCGGGGATCGTTCCCGGCCCAGACCCACACCGTCCAGGCCGGCGAGACCCTGAGCGGCATCGCCGGCGCCCTGTGGCGCAAGCCGGAGCTCTGGCGGTTGATCGCCGAGACCAACCGCATCGACGATCCGCGCGCCCTCGTGCCCGGAGTGGTCCTCGCCGTGCCGGCGATCAGTGACCAGGGAGGGCTCCTGTGACCGAGCCGGCACTCTCCGGGGTGCGCGACGCCCCGCGCTACAAGGTCCTCCTCGACGGCCGGGAGCTCGAGCCCGAGGCCGCCCTCGACGTCATCGAAGTGAGCGTGCGCGACGCCGTGGTCGGCTCGGACCTGTTCACCGTGATGATCAACGCCTGGGACTCCACGCGCCAGGAGCTCAAGTGGCTCGACGACCCGCGCTTCCGCGAGGGGGTAGAGCTCGAGCTCCAGCTCGGCTACGTGGACGCCATGAGCCCCAGGATGACCGGCGAGATCGCCGCCCTCGAGCCAGAGTTCCCCGAGGGCGAAGCGCCCCGCCTGCGCCTCCTGGGCTACGACCGGCTTCACCGCTTCCAGCGGGGGCGCAAGACCCGCTCCTTCACCCACGTCAAGGACAGCGAGATCGCCGAGCGGATCGCCCGCGAGCTCGGCCTGCGCGCGGACGTCCAGGACTCCCAGGTGGTCCACGAGTATGTGCTCCAGCAGAACCAGACGGACGTCGACTTCCTCTGCCAGCGCGCCCGGCGCATCCGCTACGAGGTGACGGTGGAGGACCGGACCCTCTCGTTCCACGAGACCACCAACGCCCGGGCCGAAGTGCTCACCCTGGAGTACGGCTTCACCCTCAAGTCGTTCTATCCGCGCCTGACCACCGTCGGCCAGGTGAGCGAGGTCGAGGTCCGGGGCTGGGACCCGAAGACCAAGGAGGCGATCGTCGCCCAGGCCCGGAGCGGCGACGAGCTCACCACCATGGGGGGCTCCGCCCTCGGGGTGGTGGCCGCCGAGAACGCCTTCTTTGCGACGACGGCGGCGATCGTCGAGCGGCCGGTGGCCTCGGCGGGAGAAGCCCTCCAAATGGCGCGGGCACGCTTCCGCGAGATGGCCCTGGGGTTCGTGACCGGCGAGCTGACCGCCATCGGCGACCCGGCGCTGCGGGCCGGGACGGTAGTCAAGCTCACCGGCCTGGGACCGCGGTTCAGCGGGCCCTACTACGTGATCGCCTCCGAGCACCGCGTGGATGCCATGGGCTACATCACCACCTGCACCGTCGAGAGGAACGCCGCGTGAACGTCTATGACCTGCTCATGGAGGAGACCGCGCCGCGGGCGCGGGACGGACGGGTGTTCGGCGCCGTCGTCGGGCTGGTGACCAACAACCGCGATCCCGACGGGCTGGGCCGGGTCAAGGTGCGCTACCCCTGGCTTTCCGAGACTGAGGAGAGCCAGTGGGCGCGGGTCGCGACCTTCATGGCCGGCGCCGGGCGCGGCGGCTACTTCCTGCCCGAGGTCGGCGACGAGGTGGTGGTGCTCTTCGAGCACGGCGACGTGCGCTTCCCGGTCGTCCTCGGAGCCCTGTGGAACGGCGCCGACAGCGCCCCGCGCTCGAACGACGACGGCAAGAACGACCAGCGGGTGATCCGGTCGCGAAGCGGCCACGAGCTCCTCTTCGACGACGCCTCGGGCGCCGAGAAGGTGGAGGTGCGGACCCAGGGCGGGCACCACCTGCTCCTCGACGATTCGGCCGGCGGGGCGAAGGTCGTCCTCGAGGACTCGAACGGGACCAACCGGATCGAGATCGACTCCACCTCCGGCGCGGTCTCGGTGAGCGGCCAGACCCAGCTCAGCCTCAAGGCCCAGACCATCGAGATCGAAGCGGGCGTGGCACTGAAGCTCAAGGCCGGCGCCACCCTGGAGATTCAGGGGGCGCTGGTGAAGATCAATTGAGGACGTCGAGAACGGAGCGAACCATGCCACCGGCAGCACGCGTCGGAGATCCCACGGGACACCCGGGAGTGATCAGCGGCCCCGGCGTGGCCACCGTCCTCATCGCCGGCGCGCCGGCCGCGACCGT
>CAZIIB010000626.1:0-2922 GCA_964539125.1 uncultured Thermoanaerobaculia bacterium
ATGTGAGCCGCGCCTCTGCGCCTCTGCGCCTCTGCGCGAGACTTGGCCAGCCCGGGTTGTCGTGTATGCGCGGGCTCCTGAGGAAGCTCCGCCTCTCACCGACGAGGAACCTGGAGTGTCTCCGGCTCCGCTGGAAACTTGACTCACCTGGCACGAAGTGCGCCTTTGTAGATGTCTAGCGCCACTCCATCCGGTAGCGGCAGACCTCGTCGCCCCGGTGGACGCAGGCGGTCTTCTCGACCACCTCGGTCGTCGCGTCCAGGGCGAGGCCGACGCCGCGGAGCCAGCCGGTCAAGAGGTGGCAGTGGCCGGGGCTGATGTCGGGAAACCCCCGGAGCTCCGCGGTCGCCTCGCCCGGGGCGGTCACGGTGGCCGTGAAGGTGCCGGTGTCGCAGTACTTCCCCCAGAAGTATCCGGCCTGGCCGAGGCTGCGCTCGATGGAGAAGAGCGAAGCCATCGCCTTGAGGAAGCCGTTCATGTCCTGCTCGCCGGCGAACTGCCCGAGCTCGTCCATCAGGGCCAGGTCCCCTTGGCCGATCTCCCGGTCGATCGCTTCGAGCAGGTGCGCGTAGATGTCGTACGAGTACCAGGCGAGTCGATAGACCCGCTCCTGGAACACCTCTCGAGTTGCAGGGGGCATCCCGGCGATCAACGCTTGGACTCCGCCGGGAAAATCTTTCGATTTCGCGTATTTGATCGCACCGAGGATCGCTACACCTTTGATGAAAGCCATCGGCAGAAACTCCGTCGGTGAGTCTGCCGCCAGTATACCGAGACGACGCGGATTTCCAGCCCCGACGCCGATTTTCTTGCCACTCAATCTGAGAGCGACTTCACCGGGTCCAGCCGAAGCCCCACGGCTGGCCTCGACCTCGCCTTGCGGTGGCCTGGGAAGACGTGGAATCCGAAGATCGCGTGATCCCCTTCGAGGGAGCTCTCACATTCGTGCAGTTTCGCGAGGCGAACGTCCTCCACCAGGGCCGGTATTCGCGCCTTCTGAGCTGGATCCTGATCGGCGCCTTCACGCTGCCCGGTCTCGTGGTGGGCGACCTCCAATACCGGCACGGCGAGAGCCTCCGGCCGGCCCTCATGATCCGGGTCGTCCCCACGATCGTTCTCCTGCTGCTCGGCCTCATCGAGTGGAGCGTGCGGAAGGCGTGGACGACCTCGCCGTCGCTCCTCGTGGTCTATCCGTCGAGGGCCGTCTTCCACCTCCTGCCGCGGAGCTTCCTCGGCACGGAGGCCGACTCGAGCGCCGCCCCTCTTCCCCCGAGACGGCTGGCTCGCACGCCGGATCGAGCGGTAAGCTCCGGGGAATCCTCGGGGCGGCCGCGCCTTTGCGCACCCAGCCCCCCGCGCTCCCGGCCCCGAGGGAGCGCGGCGTAGTGTTCGGCCTGACGAGGAGGCGAGGATGCGTTCCGTACTGGTCTTGGTCCTGTTCCTGGTGGCCTGCTTCGCGGTGGCGGCATTCGGCGGGCAGTTTGCTCCCGGAGCCTGGTACGCGGGGCTCGCCAAGCCGGCGTGGAACCCGCCGTCGTGGGTGTTCGCGCCGGTCTGGACGGTGCTCTATGCCCTGATGGCGGTCGCCGGTTGGCTCGCCTGGCGTACCCGAGAGCCGGCCAGGGCGCCCGGGGCGGCGCCGGACCGGGCGCTCGCCCTCGGGGCCTTCGCCCTCCAGCTCGTCCTCAACGGGGCCTGGTCGTGGCTCTTCTTCGGGCTCCACCGGCCCGGGGTGGCGTTTGCGGAGATCGTGGCCCTGTGGCTCGCCATCCTGGTGACGGTGGTCCTCTTCTGGCGCCTGCGGCCTCTGGCCGGAGCGCTGCTCCTGCCCTATCTCGCCTGGGTCGGCTTCGCCGCCGCCCTCAATCTCGCCCTCTGGCGGCTGAACGGCTGACGGCGGGCCGGTCCGCCGAAGCCCCTGGCACTCCTCCTGGAGCGAGGATTGCCGCCGAAGCCCCTGGCACTCCTCCTGGAGCGAGGATTGCCGGCCCGGCTTGCTTGGACTGGAGGCGATGATCCTATTGATGCGATCAAGAATGGTTAGCTTCTCGCTCGCCGGCAACGCGGTCTCCCCAGCGACCACGCTCGAAGGCTGTCGCGTGGAGCTCGAGAGCACTGGGCGGTTTCAGGGGCCGGCCCCAGCTCCCTCCTTGTCATCCTGAGCGGAGCGAAGCGGAGTCGAAGGATCTGGGTGGGGGAAAGCCGCAGGTCGGCAGAGAATGTCGGCACGCATATCACGTCTGCCAACACTTTCCTCGACTTTCACCCCCGAAACACCACATCCCCGTGCCACTCGAGGAGCTCCCGGTTCGGTCGCTCGCGGGGGTCTCGTGGCAGCTCGAGCTCCTGACCGTCGAAGGGGACGTAGGGCTCCCCGTTGTCGAACTCCGTCTTCAATCGCCGGCTCACCCGGAACCGTCCCTCCGGCGTCACCGTCACGTAGCCGGCGTCGAAGAGCCGATGGACGTCCGTGCGCAGAAGCAGGCCGTTGTCCAGGCGGTGCTGGCCGCCTTCGGCGACGCCTCGGATGTGCGCCGCGTCGAGGACCGGCAGCGCCTTCTCCCCGGTGACCGCGCAGCGGCGGTGGTAGGTGTCGAGGACGCCGAACCGGAAGTCCTCCTGGCCGAGCCGCCGGCGAACGAGGACCGGTGCCCCGAACATCTGGGTGCTCGGCACCTCCTCGGCGACCTCGTCCTGGGCCAGAGGCCTTCGCGCCGCCAGGCGGAGCCGGACCTCCTCCCATAGCTCGGCGCCGCGGCCCTGGGAGAAGTCGAGGTAGTGGCCCTGCCGGACTCCGCGCGACCAGTAGGGGCCGGCCGGGATCCACTCTTCGTCCCGGAAGAAGAAGAGGTCGGAGAGGATCAGACAGCCGATGTGGCCGAAGGGATTCCGGTCCCCGCGGTGGCGCAGGACTCGCGCCCG
>CAZIIB010000627.1:0-2922 GCA_964539125.1 uncultured Thermoanaerobaculia bacterium
CCCATGCCCCGGAGCATGGCCTCGATGTCCGGTCGCCGGACGCTCTCGACCAGTTGGCGGAACAGGGTCGGGCTCCGCCACGGGGCGGTGGCGGAATCCTCGTACCAGACGGGCTGGATCGGTACCCGCGTGCCGGAGGAGCCGGCGAAGAGCGTCCGTCGTCCGAGACGGCGCCCGATCTCGAGCCGGCCGCCCACGATGGAGGTGACCGCCACGCCGCCCGCCGGCAGGTCCGGCATCAGGCGGTCGAGGTCGGCCAGGAGCCGCTACGGCTCGGCTCGGGTACCGTGGGAGCTCCGGGTCACGCGGCCGGAGAGCACCAGCTGCCGCAACGCCAGGCCGTCGGCTCCGCAGGCGGCCACCATCCTCGAGCCGAGACGCACCGCCAGGTCGTAGACCGCCGGATCGCCGGCCACCGGCATCACGGCGCAGAGGTCGTTGCGCAGCCACTCGACGCCGGGAACCGGACCCAGGCTCCGGCGGGCGCGGTCCCGAACCGCGCCGCCCCGCGCGTCCCAGATTCGCAGCAGGGCCGCGGGCAGGTTGAGGGCGAATGTTCCGATGTCGCGCGTCATCAGGATTCAAGAGCCCGCGATGGTAGTCTCTCCCGGTCAGCGTAGTCTATCCTAAGCCTTTCTAAGTTATCGAGTTACGTTCAATCCAGCCCATTCTCGGCGTCGGGCGTGGGCGAAGCACCAGGAGCGACCATGAGCACCGAACGAGCCGGCCTCCCCGATCCGCGGAACGCCGACCTCCTGATCTGGGTGGGCGGCGAGCTCCTCCCGCGGGACCGGGCGAAGGTCTCGGTCTTCGACAGCTCGGTCCAGGGCGGCGACGCGGTCTGGGAGGGGCTGCGCGTCTACGACGGCCGCATCTTCGAGCTCGACGCTCACCTCGACCGGCTCTTCGACTCGGCCCGCGCCATGGCCTTCGCCCGGGTGCCGAGCCGCGCCGAGGTGACCGGGGCGATCTTCCGGACCCTCGAGGCCAATCGGATGCGCGACGGCGTCCACATCCGCCTGACCCTCACCCGGGGCGAGAAGGTGACCTCCGGGATGAGCCCGCGCTTCAACCGCTCCAGCCCCTGCCTGATCGTGCTCGCCGAGTGGAAGCCGCCGGTCTACGACCGCCGGGGGATCCGCCTCATCACCTCGGCCATCCGCCGCAACAACCCCCAGTCCATCGACTCGAAGATCCACCACAACAACCTGATCAACAACATCCTGGCCAAGATCCAGGCCGACCAGGCCGGTGTCGACGACGCCCTCATGCTGGACCTCGCCGGCTTCGTCTCGGAGACCAACGCCACCAACGTCTTCGTGGTCAAGCGGGGCGACGTCGCCACGCCTCGCGCCGATAGCTGCCTGCCCGGGATCACCCGGCGCAAGGTGATCGCCCTCGCCCGCGAAGCGGCGATCCCCATGGTCGAGCGAAACGTCTCTCTGGCCGAGGTCTACTCGGCCGACGAGATGTTCACCACCGGCACCATGGGCGAGCTGACGCCGGTGCTCGAGGTCGACGGCCGGCCGATCGGCGGCGCTCCGGGAGCCACGGCCGGCGGCGGACCGGTGACCCGGCGAATCCAGGAGCTCTACGACCAGCACACCGCCCGCGAAGGGACGCCGCTGCCCGCTTGGGAGTGAACGCCATGGCTCCTCCGCCCACCCGCGTCGCCATGTGGAGCGGGCCGCGCAACCTCTCCACCGCTCTCCTGCGCTCCTGGGGTAGTCGCGCGGACACCTACGTCACCGACGAGCCCCTCTACGCCCACTACCTGAAGAGCACGGGCCTCGATCACCCCGCGCGCGAGGAGATCATCGCCGCCTACGAGAGCGACTGGCGCCGGGTCGTCGAGTGGCTGACCGGCCCGATCCCCGGGGGGCGGGCGATCTGGTACCAGAAGCACATGACCCACCACATGATCCCGGAGGTGGGCCGGGATTGGATCCACGACCTCACCAACTGCTTCTTGATTCGCGAGCCGGGCGCGGTGATTCTCTCCTACTCCAGGGTGCGGTCCGAGCCGACCCCCGAGGACCTGGGGTTCCCGCAGCAGAGCGAGCTCTTCGACCTCGTCCGGCGGACGAGCGGCCAAATCCCCCCGGTCATCGACTCCCTCGATCTCCTCCACGACCCGGAGCGCATCCTGGGCCGCCTCTGCGCGGCGGTCGGCGTGCCCTTCGACCCCGCCATGCTCTCCTGGGAGCCCGGCCCCCGGGACACGGACGGGGTCTGGGCGCGCTACTGGTACGACAGCGTGGAGCGCTCCACCGGCTTCGGACCGCCCCGGGCGCGGAGCGAGCCGGTTCCCGAAAACCGCCGGGCGCTCTACGAGCTCTGCCTGGAGCACTACGGGCGCCTGGCGGAGCACCGCCTGAGATAGACTCCGGGCCCGACGATGAGCGAAGAACGCGAAGAGCTCCACACCACCCTCTCGAAGCTCCACGACGAGCTGCACGAAGCCCGCTCCGTCTCGGAGGAGAACCGCCACCTGCTCTCCGAGCTCATGGGCGAGATCCGGCAGGTGCTGGAGGGCGAGCCCCCCGGTCCCGGCGAGCCGGGCCTCAAGGAACGTCTCGAGGAGTCGGTCTACGAGCTCGAGGAGGCCCACCCCCAGCTCGTCGCGAGCATCCGCAGCGTCGTCAACTACCTCTCGGCCACGGGCATCTGAGGCCCGCCCTGCCGGAGGGTCTCCACCTCCCCTCTCGCAGCGGGCGAAGGCGGGTTCGCGGCCCCTCTGCGAGCTATCGCAGAATCTGCATCAAGTGCAAGACGTGCATTGAGTTATTGGCCGTCGTCATAAACTGTAGCGGGCCTGTCCCACTTCCCACCCCCGGGGGCACCCTGCTGTAACAGAGCCGCCCGAAGCGGCCATTACAGAAGGGTTTGCGATGCTTTATGACAAATTGAGCCCCCAGATGC
>CAZIIB010000628.1:0-2910 GCA_964539125.1 uncultured Thermoanaerobaculia bacterium
CGCCCGGCACCCGATTTGCTAGGGCTCTCCGATCGGAATCTCACGCCAGTCGAAAGGAGCTCCTCGGAAAGATGATCGAAGCACACGAGCTAACGCGGCGCTATGGGCCGAAGACCGCCGTCGACGGCATCTCGTTCTCGGTCGGCGAGGGGGAGATCCTGGGCATCCTGGGCCCCAACGGCGCCGGCAAGACGACGACCCTGCGCATGATCACCGGCTTCCTCCCGCCGAGTGAAGGGCGGGTGACGGTGGCCGGCCACGACCTTGTCGACGAGCCCCGCCAGGCCCGCCGCGAGATCGGCTACCTACCCGAGAACGTCGCCCTCTATCCCGAGATGCGCGTGGAGGAGTACCTGGCCTACCGGGCGCGGCTCGAAGGGCTCGACCGGGCGAGCGCCCGCCGAGCCATCTCCGAGTCCCTGGAGCGATGCCTGATCGCCGACGTCCGCGGCCAGACGATCTCCACCCTGTCGAAGGGCTACCGCCAGCGGGTGGGTCTCGCCCAGGCGATCCTCCACGGTCCCCGGGTCCTGGTGCTCGACGAGCCCACGGTGGGCCTCGACCCGAAGCAGATCATCGCGATTCGCGACCTGATCCGCGAGCTCGGCGGCGAGCACACGCTGTTGCTCTCCACCCACATCCTCCCCGAGGTCGAGCTGCTCTGCGACCGGGTGCTGATCATCGACCAGGGACGGATCGTGGGCGAGGGAAGCCCCGAGGCCCTGCGCACCCGCCTCGAGGGCCACTTCCTCCTCCGGGTCGAGCTCAAGGGCTCCCCCGCCGGCGCCTCCGAGACCCTGGACGCCATCGAGGGCGTCGCCGGTGCCCGCCCGCACCCGGGCGCAGTCGCCGAGGATTCGGTCGCCTACCTGGTCGAGGGCGTGCCCGGCCTCGATCCGCGCGAGGCGATCTTCCGCGAGATCGTGGCGCGGGGCTGGGTGCTCCTGGCCCTCGAGCAGGAGCGGGCCTCCCTCGAAGACGTGTTCATCCGCCTCACCACCCGCGACCACTCGGCGGAAGAGATGGCGGCGGCCGACGCCGCGGCTCCGGAGGACGGCGGAGCGGCTCTTCCAGCAGACGAGACGGGCCAAGCGGACGACGCGGACACATCGGATGCCTCGGACGACGCCGAAGAGGAGGTGTCGGAGTGAACGGAATCCTCGCAACCTTCCAGCGCGAGCTCAGGGCCTACTTCCTGTCACCGCTCGCCTACGTCGTCCTCTGCTTCCTGCTGATCGTCAACGGCATCATCTTCTCCCTCATCCTCCTCGCCTTGAACGACCCCCTGTCGCCGGCCGGGCGGCCCCTGGACCTCTTCTTCGGCGGCACCTTCCTCTTCTGGCTGGTGCTGCTCTTCGTGGCCCCGGTGCTGACCATGCGCCTGCTGGCCGAGGAGCGCCGGAGCGGCTCGATCGAGGTGCTCATGACCGCGCCGGTCTCCGAGACCCAGGTGGTGCTCGGCAAGTACTTCGCTGCGCTGGTCTTCTACGTCTTCCTCTGGCTCCCGACGGTGAGCTACGCGGTGATCGTGGGCCTCTACAGCGAGATCGACTGGGGGGTGGTCGCCGCGGGCTACCTGGGGGTGGTGCTGATCGGTGCCCTCTTCCTGGCCGTGGGCCTCTTCGCCTCCGCCATGACCCGCAACCAGATCATCGCCGCGGTCATGGCCTTCGCGATCCTGCTGGTCCTGATCTGCGTGGCCTTCCTCGAGTACTTCGTCAACGCCCAGGGGCTCAAGGACCTGATCGGCTACCTGAGCCTGCCGGGGAACATGGAGGACCTGGCGAAGGGAATCGTCGACACGCGGCGGCTGGTCTTCTACCTGACCACGACCGCCTTCTTCCTGTTCCTGAGCAGCCGGGCCCTCGAGTCCGGAAAGTGGAGGTGACCCCGTGGCCGACGACATGAATCGAGAGCGTGAAGACCAGGCGTCGGGCGCCACCCGCCGGCCCGGCCGATCCGCCGGCCCGGCCGCGGTCAAGGGTTCCCTCCTCGGGGCCGGCGTCCTCCTGATGCTCGCCCTGCTGGTGATCGTCAACTACATGGGCTGGAAGTACCACGCCCGGTTCGACTGGACCAAGACCAAGATCTACTCCCTCTCTGAGACCTCACAGAACGTCCTCTCCCATCTCGACAAGGACGTCCAGGTCACCGTCTTCATCACCCCCGGCTCGCGCCTGTACGAGCCGACCAAGGAGCTCCTGTCGCGCTACGAGGCCGCCTCCGGGCACGTCAAGGTGCGCTGGATCGACCCGGAGCGCAACCCGGTCGAGGCCAAGCGCCTGGTCGACCAGTACAAGGTCTCCTCCGCAGGTGTGGTGTTCGAGGCGGGCAAGGAGCGTCGGGTGGTCTCGGCCAACGACCTGGCCGAGCTCGACTTCTCCGGCGCCCAGCAGCTCGGGCAGCAGCCCGAGATCAAGGCGTTCAAGGGGGAGGAGCAGTTCACCGCCGCCCTGGTCGACCTGACCCAGGGCAAGAAGCCCAAGGTGTTGTTCACCAGCGGCCACGGCGAGCTCTCCCTGGACGATACCTCGACCTCCGGGCTCCAGGGCGTCCGCCAGCTCCTGAACCCGGACAACACGGACCTCCAGGAGTGGGGCTCGCTGGGCGCCAAGTCGGTTCCCGCGGGCACCGACCTGGTGGTGATCGCCGGCCCCAAGGCCGCCTTCACCCAGGGGGAGCTCACGGTGCTCGGCAAGTACCTGGCCGGCGGTGGCCGCCTGCTCGTGCTCCTCGATCCCGTCTTCCAGCCCGGAGGCGTCCAGGCCGGGTTCGCCGACCTCGGGCTCGGCAAGTGGCTGGCCGACTACGGGGTCAAGGTGGGCGACGACATCGTGGTCGACCCGTCGACCACACCGGCCGGCTTCTCGGCCGAGACCTTCTTCGCCACCCGCTACACCGACCACCCGA
>CAZIIB010000629.1:0-2903 GCA_964539125.1 uncultured Thermoanaerobaculia bacterium
CCCGGACCTCCCGCAGGGTGAAGGCCGGCGTCTGGAGGACGTCGATCACCGGGAATCGGAACTCGGCGTTGGCGAAGAACGCCCGATCGCCCACCTCCGAACGGAACTGCAACCCGCGGATGGTGTCCAGGCCGCCGACCCAGGTCGGCTGCGTGAAGTTGCCCTCGGAGGCCGCCGCATAGAGTCGCAGGGCGAAGTTGCTCCGGCGGGTCAAGGGGATGTACTTGCGGGCGTCGAGCAGGTAGTTCGTCGTCAGGGTGCCGCCGTCCTTGAAATCGGGAGAGTAATCGGCCCCGATCCGCCACCGACTTCCGGAGATCGGGCCGTAATCGGCGAACACGACGCTGTCGCCGACCAGGGCGGCCCGCACGATCGGGAAGGTGTCTTCCCGCGGCGAGTAGACCTGGAAGACCTGTTGCGTCCGGCGGTTGAAGACAAAGGCGTCGCTGTCGATCTTGCGGTACGCGACGCCCGCGCCCAGCTCCACCCGATGGTAGAGGCTGAACGGGTAGGCGGCCGAGGCCAGGAGCCCGGTCTCGCCGTAGAGCGACCTGCGCTCGAGCCGGTTGTTCCGCTGCACGTAGAAGTAGCTCCGGGTGTCGTAGAGGTCGACGCTCCAGTGGGTCCGGCGGGACAGGTTCAGATACCCCAGGTCGAAGTACGAGTAGTACGAGACCGCGGTGAGCGAGGCGGTCAGCCGCCGGTCGCCGGTCTGGTCGGCGAAGGAGAGCACGCCCAGGCCGTAGACGTTCGACCCGCTGTCCACGGCGAGCACGGTGTCGAGGTTCTCGAGGTAAAGCTTCCTACCGTGGTATTTCTCCTGGTTGGCGGTGTCGAGGGTCACCTGGATGTCGGGCTCGAAGCGAGGGAGGATCTCGGGCGTCTCGGCCTCGCCGCCCATCTGGACGAAAGCGGGCTCGCCGGTCACCTCCTTGGGGTTCACCGTCGGGTCGGAGCGGTAGAGGTCGAAGCGCCGCTTCCAGTAGCCGGTGTAGACCAGCTGGTGCTCGCCCTCGAAGTCCACGTAGGCCGTCGGCGCCATGCAGCCGGTCACGGCGTTGGTCCACTGCAGGATCTTGCCGCTCTCGATGTCGACCGAGTAGACGTTCTCGGCCCCGGTGCGATCGGAGGTGAAGAACAGGCTCTCGCCGTCCGATGAGAAGGCGGCGTCACGTTCGTTCGAGTCGCCGAAGGAGAGCTGCACCCGGGACGACGGATCGCTCAGGTCGACGCGGAAGAGCTTCTGATACCCCCCCGTCACCGAGCTGAAGACGAGCGACTTGCCGTCAGGCGAGTAGACCGGCGAGCCGTCGTAGAGATCGTCGTCGGTGACGTGGGTCAGGTCGCCGGTCGTCAAGTCGTAGGCGAAGATGTCGAAGCGCCCGTCTTTCCAGGCCGAGAACGCCACCTTCGTGCCGTCGGGAGAGAACGCCGGGGAGAGCTGCTGCTCCACTCCGAGCTTGCCCATGTCGATGATCCGGTCGACGTGGCCGGAGAGGACGTCGATCAGCAGCAGGCTGCGGCCCCCCTCCCGCTTGGCGAACACCGCCACCTGGTCGCCGTCGGGCGAGAACGACAGGTCGTTGCCCATGCGGCGCCCGACGGTGAGGTTCTGGGCGATCAGGTACTGGTAGTCGCTCGTGAAGCCACCGGTCAGGTTGCGTACCAGCCGGCGGTGGCGCGTGTCGAAGAGGGCCAGGTCCACCTCTCCCTTGACCGTGGTGAAGGCCGCCAGCAGATCGCCGGACGGCGACGCGACACCCGAGCTCTGCCAGCTGAACCGGCGCTCGCTGGCGCGGAAGGGACGGCCGAAGTCCGAGGGCTCTCCGCTCTCGACCAGCTTCGGCAGGTAGCGATTGCGCAGCCAGCGGCGGAACTGGGCGTCGAACTCCTCCGGCTCGATCCGGAAGGCCCGCTGCACCGCACGCCCGACGTCGCCGCTGATGGTGTTGCGGACCTCGTAGAGCAGGTCGAGCACCCCCTCGGAGCCGTACTTCTCCTCGATGAAGTCGAACACCGCGTGGCCGAAGCGGTAGGCGAAGTACCCCTGGATGTTGGACCGGGTGATCGGCGGGATCTGGTCGTTGACCACCGCGTCGCGCAGGTACATCTTGTCCCACGACTCCTCGTCCTTGGCCATGTAGCTCGCCATGCCCTCGGTGAACCAGGTGGGGACTCTGCTCGCCAGGGCGCGCCCCAGGTTGCCCTGGAAGAGGATGTGGAACTGGAAGACGTGGGTGAGCTCGTGCATGACGAGCTCGAACTGCTTGGCGTCGGGCAGGTCGATGGGCATGACCATCCGGAAGCGGGCCGGGCTGGCGAAGGCGCCCACGCCCTCCGGGATGAAGCCCACCAGGACGTTGTTCTGCTCGAAGGCCGAGTGGGTGGCGTAGAAGAGCAGCGGGGTCGGTTCCTTGATCTGATAGTCGAGCCGCTGGGAGAGGCGGTCGTACGCGCTCTCGGCCATGGAGACGATCTTTTCGAGACTCCCCTCTTCCCCGGGGTAGAAGTACACGTCGAAGTGGGGCGAGTGGTAGATCTGCCAGTCGAAGTGCTCGTAGGTGATCTTGTTCTTCCCGAAATACCTACCCTGGTATTCGCTGAAGTACTGGGCCTCGGTCGCGGCCGGCCCCACCGTGAATGCGAGCGCCAGGGCGAAGACGACCAGACGAGTCGGTCGGCGGCTGCTGGAACGGTCCAAGATCCCCTCCTTGTCGCGCGAAGCCCTCGCTCTCGGGTCCACCGGAATCAACGACTGTGGGTGAACAGGACGCGGGTGGTCTCGACCTCTTTCTGGGTGAAAATGCCGAGAATCCGGTCTTCCAGGGAGTAGAGGTTCTCGAACATGCCCGAGATGGCACTCACGTCGTCCTTCTGGAAACTCTGGAAGTCCTTGAAGTTGT